>SLOV01000280.1 GCA_007132345.1 Kiritimatiellia bacterium | reverse complement strand
GTGGCGGGGCTCTCCCTTCTCCTGCTGGCTCCAGGCCATGCTGAGGTCCACGCGGCATCGGGGCGATCGGCGCCCATTTCGCTGGAAGACAGCGTCCTGCGTGCGCTGGACCAGAACCTTTCGAGAATCGCGCGCAGCTTGGAACATGAGGTCGCAGCCTGGAACGTGCGCAGGGAGCGGGCGGCCTTCGAGCCCGCGCTCGTTGCTTCGGCCCGCAGAGAAGAGAACAACCGCGAGAACACGGTCGAACAGTTCCGCAGCCAGCTCACCAGCTTCTTCGAAGAGCAGAACCGCCGCTATGACGTCGGCGTGGAAGGGCAACTGCAAACCGGCGCCCGCTACCGATTCGGCTACTCGCTCAACGACCTCTCGAACAACCTCACCAACAACGTGGTCGTCGATCCGTTCCAGAACCAGTACCAGAGTTTTCTCGGCGCGACCGTGACTCAGCCGCTCCTGCGCGGCGGCGGTCTCGCCGTCAGTCAGGCCGCCGTCAACCTGGCCCGCGCGCAGGAGCGGATCGAGCTGCACAGTCTGCGCCGCGAAATGATGAGTGTCGCCGCGCAGACCGAAGCCGCCTACCGCGAACTCGCCATGGCGGAGGCCCTGCTGGAAATCCGGGGCAACTCGGTGGCAATTGCGGAGCGCATTCTCGAAGACAACCGCGAGCGCCAGCGCCAGGGCCGGATGGCGGAGACAGAAGTGCTTCAGGCAGAAGCGAGCCTGGCCGACCGCCAGACGCGCCGGAACGAAGCCGAACAGCAGCGCATCCAGGCCATGAGCCGCTTGCGCCTGATGTTGTCCGACGATATCGATCCGAATGAACCCGAACTCGTCACCACCGATGGCAAGGACCTCCTGCCATTCTCTCACGACTTGCACGAGGCCATGCAACAGGCGCTCGCCTTGCAGCCCGATTACCTGGGGCAGTTGCAGGAGATCGAGCAGAGCAACGTCCGTCTCGTCTATGCCGAAAACCAGCGCTGGCCCCAGATCGATCTCGTGGGCAGCTACGGTTACAACGGACTCGGAGACAGCGCGTCGGATTCGTGGAGTGAAGTCACCGGCCAGGACTACAAAGCGTGGAGCGTGGGGCTCCAGCTCTCGGTCGGGCTGGGTGGCGATCGCCGGCAGCGCAGCGAGCTGCAGATGGCCCGCCTCAAGCAGCGACAGGCGCTTACCCGGCTGAAGGAGGTGGAGCTGAGCATCTATCGCAGCTTGCAGGCGGGCATCCAGGAATGCCGCAGCCTCCGCGAGAACATCGAGAGCATCGGCCGCATCGTCTCTGTGCGGGAGCGCCTGTTGGAGAACGAATTGGAGCGACTCAACGCCGGTCGCAGCGACAGCCGGAGCCTCTTCAGTATCGAGGAAGATCTGTTGCAGGCCCGTGAATCACAGGTGCGCGCCATCAACGAATACCAGAAGGCAGTACTCCGACTGGAACTCGCGTCCGGCCTGTCGCTGACCAAGATGGGGCTGGATGTGGTGGACTCGCAGCCCACGGTTGCTACCCGCAGGCCCGCGCAACCCGTGGCGGGACGGCGCTGGACTGCAAAATATAACCGTTGGTGTTGCTACCCGCAGGCCCGCGCAACCCGTGGCGCCCGCCTCCGAATGGCAACAGCCGGTGCCGCGCGCCCGCAGCGGTAGCTAGAAGAGCGAAACCCAATGAACGCGCGCGTCGTGCTGCTGTTCTGCCTCCTCGCCTCCGGCGCGGCCGCCGCCCCGTTGCGTATTCCGGGCATCACTGCGCCGATCCGGGAGGCACGGCTTAGCGCCAATGTGCCCGGCACCGTCCTGCAGGTGCATGTGGAAGAGGGCGACGTGGTGAAGGAAGGCGATTTGCTCGTGGAACTGGATCAGGGCTTCGAACGCCTTGAGGTGGAGCGTCGGAAGCTCATCGCCGAAAGCAAAGCGGAGCTTGAGGCGGCACAACATCGCGTGGCCCTGCTGGAAAACGAATGGGAAGTCACGCGGCGCCTCTTCGAATCGACGCGCAGCGTGAGCGAAGAAGACCGCGACCGTAAAGAGCTGGAATACAAACTGGCCCGCGCCGATCTGAAACGGCTCGAAGCCCTCGAGCAGCAGGAAGAGATCGAATACAACATGGCCCAGGAGCAATTGAACCGCCGGCGCATCCGTGCCCCCTGGGACGGCGTGGTGACCCGCATCTTTGTAAAGGAAGGAGAAGGGTGCGATCCGCGCCAACCGCTCGTCGCGCTGGTCGACCCCTCCCGCTGCGAGTTCGTCTGCAACGTGCCCCCTGCGCAGGCCCGGCGATTACGCGTTGCAGGTGCGGTCATGCTCCTCGTGGAAGACGGCGACACCCCGGTGGAGCGGCAGGGGACGGTCTTCTACGTTTCGCCGGTCGTGGATCCAGCCAGCGGTTTGCAGGAAGTGAAAGTGCGCTTTGACAACAACGACGGCGCTGTATCGCCCGGTGTCACTGCCTGGCTGCTGCTGGATCATCCGGAAGGGTCTTGACCATGCCCGGTGCGGAACCCTCCATGCCGATGCGTGCCCCGCCGCTCGCCGATCTCTGGAGTTATGAAGGGCCGCCGACCGGGTTCTGGCCGCTCTACTTATCAGCGGCGGCCGCGCAGGTCGACGCCACGGCCGCATGGGTGCTCATGCGCGATCGTCGCGTTCCCGATGTCTGGAAGAAACTCGCACCCTGGCCCTCCGAAACGGATGCCGCCCCGCTCAGCGAGGCCGGCGCGTCGATTGCGGAGTCCTGCCTGCTCAACGGCAGCGCCTCGCGCCCGCTGGTGCGCGCGCCGGGCGTCCGGCAGGCGCCGCTGGCCCTGGCCGTGCCGCTACAGGTCGCTGAGGCAGATACGGATTGCGTGGCACTCTTCCTGATCCCAAATCCCAGTGCGGTGAACATCGAGGAAGCAGTTCGTACGCTATCGCTTCTTGCCCCTGCGCCAGCCGCATACCAGCAGCGTCTCGCCCTGCGCCAGGCGCGCTCCGATGTGGCCCGCTTTTCCTCCGTGCTCGACCTGCTCACCACCGTCTCGCCCGCCCGGCGGTTCGTGGCCATGGCCATGGCCTTTGTGAACGAACTCGCGGCGCGCCATCGCTGCGACAAGGTGAGCCTCGGCTGGCTTGAAAACGACGGCTACGCACACGTACAGGCCATCAGCCACACGGAGCGCTTCGAGCGCAAGATGGAGGCCATCAAGAAGATCGAGTACGCGATGGAAGAGGCGCTCGATCAGGACGACGAAATTCTCTGGCCCGCGCCCCCGGAATCGGTGGGCGTCGCGCGCGAACACGAAGCCTGCGCCACCAGCCGCGGGGTCGCGTATCTCTGCACCGTGCCCCTGCGCGTGGATGGCAAACCGGTGGCCGCCGTCACCTGCGAGCGACAATCCGCGCCGTTCGAAGAAACCGACCTGCGCCTCCTGCGGCTCTCCTGCGACATGGTGACGCCGCGGCTCGCCGACCTGAAAAGGCGGGACCGCTGGTTCGGGGCCCGTTTCGGATTGTGGGCGAAAGAGAGTCTGGCGCGACTCGTCGGCGTGGAGCACACCGGTGCGAAGCTTGCCGCCCTTGCGGTGGCGCTCTTGCTGGGCGTCCTGCTGTTCGGACGCATGCCCTTCCGCGTGGAAGGCACTTGCATCCTCCGGGCGGAACACGTCGTTTCGGTGCCGGCGGTTTTCGATGGCTACATCAGCGATGTGCTCGTGGAGGTCGGCGACCTCGTGACCGTGCAACAAGAGCTGCTGCATCTCGACACGCGCGACCTGCTGCTGGAAGAAGCCTCCGCGGCCGCGGATCATCAACGGTTCGTGCGCGAAGCCGAAAAGGCGCGCGCCGACCAGCGGTTGGCCGACATGCAGATCGCGCTCGCCCTCTCCGAACAGGCGCGCGCCCGGCTCGACCTCGTGCGTTATCGCCTCGAACAGTCGCGGATTCGCACCCCGTTCGACGGCATCGTGGTCGACGGGGATCTGCGCGAGCGCATCGGCTCGCCCGTGCGCATCGGGGAGCCGCTCTTCCGCGTCTCGCGTCTCGATCAGCTTTACGTGCATCTGGAGGTGGACGAATCGCTCGTCCACGAACTGGAGCCTGGAATGACTGGACGCATCGCGCTGGTGAGTCAGCCGAATCTCAAATTCCCGGTGCGCGTTTTGAGGGTTGACCCCATCGCCGTGGCGCGCGAGCGGCAGAACGTCTTTTCGGTGCGGTGCGAGGTGCTGGGCGATCCACCGGACTGGTGGCGGCCCGGCATGAGCGGCATCGGCAAGATCGATGTGGACCGGCGCAACATCCTCTGGATCTTCACGCGCCGCACCATCGACTTTATCCGACTTCGTTTCTGGTGGTGAACCATGGCGGGCATCTTCAGCGAGTCGTGGTACCGCATCGCGAACCAGCGCGTGGCATTACGAAACCCGGTCCAGATGCGCCGCCAATACTTCCGGGGCGAGAAGTGGTATGTCATCGAAGACCCCTTCACCAACCAGTTCTTCCGCGTACGCCCCGAAGCCCGCGACTTTCTCGTGCGGTTGCGTCCGGATCGCACGGTGGAGGAGGTCTGGAAGGAATGTCTCGAACGCGATCCCGAGCAGGCGCCCGGCCAGGATGAAGTGATTCGCCTCCTCTCCCAGCTTTACCACGCGAGCCTGCTCCAATACGGATTGCCCGAAGACAGCGTGAAGCTCTTCGAGCGCTACCGCAAACGGCGCGAGCAGGAGGTCCGCTCCACGCTGCTGGGCATCATGTTCCTCCGCATTCCCCTGCTCGACCCGGACGCATTCCTGAAGCGTACGCTTCCGTTCGTGGGCCCCTGGTTCAGCAGGGGCGGCGCGCTTGTGTGGCTGGCGGTCCTGCTCCTGGCCGGCAAAGTGGCACTGGGCCATGCTGGCGCGCTGATGGACCAGAGCCAGGGCATTCTTGCTCCGTCGAATCTGTTCCTGCTCTATGTCTCCCTCGTCTTCATCAAGGTCTTTCACGAGTTCGGTCATGCCTATGCCTGCCGCAAGTTCGGCGGGGAAGTGCATGTGATGGGCGTGATGCTGCTGATTTTCACGCCGATCCCCTACATGGACGCCACCTCGTCGTGGGCCTTCCGCAGTCGATGGCAGCGCGCGCTGGTTGGTGCGGCGGGTATGTTGGTAGAGCTCTTTATCGCGGCGCTGGCCGTTTTCGTCTGGGCCTACACCGCGCCAGGCGCACTCAACAGCCTCGCCTACAATGTCATGTTCATCGCTTCCGTCTCCACGCTGCTCTTCAACATCAATCCGCTGCTGCGATTCGATGGCTACTACATTCTCTCCGACCTGCTCGACGTACCCAGCCTGCACGCGCGGTCGGCCCGCCACTTGAACCACCTCTGTGAGCGTTACCTCTTCGGCATTACCCGCTCGACCAGTCCGGCGCGGTCGCGGCGCGAAGCGGTCTGGCTCACGCTATTCGGCATTTTGAGTGGCATCTATAAGATCGTCGTCTTTTCCATCATCATCTTCTTTGTTGCTGATCGCTTCCTCCTGGCCGGATTGATCATGGCGGTCATCTGCGTCTTTTCGCTGGGGCTCGTGCCCCTGTTCAGGCTCGGCCACTATCTGCTGCACAGCGCCAAACTCGAGCGCACACGACTACGCGCGATTGGCGTCACGGTTGGATTGGCGGCGGTCGCGTGGCTTTTGCTGCAGTTCGTTCCGTTCCGCCACCATTTCCGCGCGCCCGGCGTCGTGAAGGCCGCGGCGTTTGTCGAAGTGGCAGCGCAGGCGCCCGGCATGCTTGTAGAGATCGTTGCGCCGAGCGGCACACGGGTGGAGCGTGGAGACCTCCTGCTGCGCCTCGACGATCCCGAACTGCGTTATCTGCGTGCACTGGCCCAGGCCGAGTGGGACGAAGCCGACGCCCGTTATCGCAGCGCCCTGAACACCGCGACGGCAGACGTGCAGCCGTTGGCGGCGTATCGCGATGCAGTTCGCCAGCGGAGAGAGCGACTTGAACAACGTCAGGCGGAACTCGAACTGCGCGCATCGATGGACGGACTCTGGGTCGCGCCCGACTTAGAACAATCCATGGGGCTCTGGGTCCCGCGCGGCGTGGCCGTAGGCAGCCTGGTGGGCGAGGAGGGGTTTCGTTTCTCCGCCGTGATCTCCCAGACGCAGGCCTCGCGTCTGTTCGATGGGCGCATCCGTGACACAAAGGTCCGGCTCCGCGGCCAAGCGGGAACGACACTGTCGGTGGAGCAGTTGCGCATCATTCCCGCCGAGCGGGACGAGTTGCCCTCCGCGGCGCTGGGCTGGTTCTCCGGCGGCGACATTCAGGTGTCGCTGGCCGATGCGACGGGCCGCACCGCAGTTGAGCCCTTCTTCGAGGTTCTGGCTCTGCTCGAAACCGGGGAGAACTCCGATCTGCGCCACGGCAGTTCCGGCGCAGTCCGTTTCTCACTTCCGTCCGAACCCCTGTTGCCGCGCTGGCTCCGCGCCTTCCGCCGGTTGCTCCAGAAGCGGTATCGGCTGTGAGAAACCTGCGGGCTGAAGCCCACGTAAGGCTTCCCGCTGAAGCGGGTACTCTGGCCTTCGAGGCACTGAGGGCGTACATCGGAATCGAACGGGCTAAGATCAGTCTCCTTCAGCAGTCAGGCCGATAAACTCTTTTGCACTCAAAACCCGGCAACCCTTCCGGCGGTTGGCCGGGAAATGTCTCTTGTTCCCGGTGACCAATGGGACGCCAGCGGCGAGCGCCACCTCAAGAAAAGGCGCGTCATCCGGATCTGGAAGGTTTTGCACCAGTTCGACTGCGACAGCGTGCTCTGCGCAATGAACGAGGAAGTCGAGGATGGCGTATGCATCCGAAGCGGTGAAGTAGGTGCGCATCGTCGGTCGGCGCAGAACATCCGCGTATTCCGCGAGGATCCGGTCGTCAACCACGACCTTCAATTCGCCGGCCCGGATCCAATCCACTATTCGACCCGGTGGCCCCATCGGGTTGATCAATCCTGAGACGAGGACATTGGTGTCCAGCACGGCTTTCATGCGCCGCGTCGTGAACGACGGCTTTCTTTCACGGCCTGCTCGACCAATCCTGCCGGAGGCGGCACCTCGATCGCGCGGCGTCGTGCACGGGAGACGGCGGAGGAGAACCTTGCCTGGCGGATTGCCGCCAAGGTGTCTTCCACATTCCCGGAATCCACCCCGACCAGGATGGCGCATGGTTTTCCGTCGCGTGTCACGACAAGCTCCCGCTCTCGTTCCAGGCGCCCCCACAGAGCGGCACCTTGTTTCAGCTCGTTCACGGCAACAAAGGTCATGGTGATCTCCTTTTGAAGACTTTTATAGGACTCTATACGGACTAGCTGTGTGCGTCAAGTTGCTGCGGGCTGAAGCCCGCGTAAGGCTTCCCGCTGAAGCGGGGACTCTGACCCGAATGGCACTAAATTAAGGCTGATTTCGGAGTACGCCTATGCGGCTCACCGGGGACGGTTCGCCCTACCTATCAGACACTTGCGCAGAAAGGTAGGGCGAAGCGTCTCGCTGAGCCGCTGTCTTATTTTAGTGCTATTCGACGCTGACCTGTTCGGCACCGAGAATGCTGCTGGGATATTGCTCGCCAAAAGACAAAGTCCCCGCCGTGTCTTTACGCCCGTTGACGCATCGGTTCCTTGTCGGTAGCGTTTCGCATGTCCCGCTGGTCGCCGCCATGCTCACGCCCACCCAGGAATTTCGCCGCACACACCTTCGCGCCGCGCGTGAACTGCCGCGCGGGTTGGATGCCGTGGTTGACCAATGGGTTGGCGCATGGCGGCGGAATCATGCGCGCGGGGGCGACCTTGTTGCTGAGGCGCTGAAGATCGATGCGCTGGCTCCCGAATACGCAGCGCTGTCACAGACTGCGCTGAAGGAACGGCTATCGACGCATCGACAACAACTTCAGCGCAGGACGCATGAGGGCGGCAACGTGGATGCGCTCCATTATGCGCTCGCTGCCATCCGGGAGACCGCGTCGCGCACGCTGGGGTTGACCCCTTTCGTGGTTCAGTTGGCGGGCGCGCTCGGACTCTATCGGAGTAATCTCGTGGAGATGGGAACGGGCGAGGGGAAGACGCTCTCCGCCGGGCTGGCCGCGGTCCTGCATGGATGGACCGGGAAGCCGTGCCATGTCATCACGGTGAACGATTACCTGGCCCAGCGCGACGCGGAGTGGATGCGGCCTCTCTTCGCCTTCTGCGGCGTGAAGGTAGGGTTTGTGACTGGGGCGATGAGCACGGAAGAACGAACGCGCGGTTATGCTCAGGACGTGACCTACTGCACAGGCAAAGAAATCGTTGCGGACTTCCTGCGGGATCGCTTGCGGCTGGGGCGGTATCAAGACGCCGGACGCCGCCAGATGCTGCTCCTTCTGCAGCCGCGCCTGAAACATTTGCCGGGTGTTGTGATGCGAGGCATTCACGCAGCCATCGTCGATGAAGCCGACAGCGTGATGATCGATGAGGCCGTGACCCCGGTAATCATCGCCGCCCCGCACGCGAACGAGCCGCTGAAAGAGGCCTGTCGCACCGCTTATGACCTCGCGCAAGAATTCACGCGCGGCTCGGATTACCGACTCAACGACAAATACCGCGAGGTCGAGCTGCTGGAACCCGGCAAGAAGAAGTTGGCCGAGATGGCGGATCGTCTGCCCGCTCTCTGGCGCGGGACGGAGCGGCAGCGCGAGATCGTGACGCAGGCCTTGACGGCGCGGGAGCTGTTTCAGGACGGACGCCACTACACGGTGAAGAACGGAAAGGTGCTCATCGTAGACGAATTCACGGGGCGCATCATGCAGCAACGCACCTGGCGCGCCGGACTGCATCAGGCCATCGAAGTCAAAGAAGGGCTGGACGTCACCGACCCGACCGAAACGCTGGCGCGCCTCAGCTTTCAGCGCTTCTTCCGCTTCTTCGAGAAACTCTCCGGCATGACCGGCACGGCGCGCGAGGCGGCCGCGGAGTTCTGGCATGTCTACCGACTGCCGGTTGTGGCGATTCCGCCCAACCGGCCCTGTCAGCGAGTCGAAATGCCGGACCGTATCCTGCCGACCGCCGAGGCCAAGTGGAGTGCCGTGGTGGGGGAGGTGTGCGACCGCCATGCGCGTGGGCAACCGATCCTGATCGGTACGCGCAGCATCGCGATCAGCGAGATGCTCTCGGAGCGTTTGGCGGCGCTCGGCGTGGAGCACCAGGTGCTCAACGCGCTGCGTGACCGGGAAGAGGCGGCGATTGTCGCGCGCGCCGGACGTTGCGGGGCCGTCACGATTGCCACGAACATGGCGGGGCGCGGCACGGATATTGAATTGGGCCCCGGTGTGGCGGCGCTGGGCGGGTTGCATGTGATTGGCACCGACCGCCACGACTCGCGTCGGGTGGATCGGCAGCTATTTGGCCGTAGCGCGCGCCAGGGCGATCCAGGCAGCGCGCAGACTTTCGTCAGCGTCGAGGACGAACTGTTGCAGCGCCTGTTACCGCAGCCGGCGATCGAGAAACTAGCGGCGGCGGTCGAGCGCGACTGGGCGGGGAGCGGGCGGATGGTGAGCCTGATGTTCGATCGCGCTCAGCGGATGACGCAGCGCATCGCTTTCAAGCAGCGGCTGAGCGTGCTGCAGATGGATTCCTGGCTGGATGACGCTCTCTCTTTTGCTGGCATGGAGCACGGCTGATCGGCTGTACCGCAAGTACCGAAGCCGACACAGCGTTCCTCTTCTCGGAGCCGCGGCATGGCCCAATCGTTGAAAAATCAGGGGAACATTGGCGCACTCGGAGAGATTCGAACTCCCAACCCTCTGATCCGAAGTCAGATGCTCTGTCCAGTTGAGCTACGAGTGCTTTGCCTTCGAACCGCGCACTTTACGAGCGGCCGCCCGGGCACGCAAGCTGGGAAAACGTTGCCCTTGGCCAAGGCGTTTGTGTATACTGCGCCGCAAAGGAGCCGAGAGGCCGCTGAATCGAACGGGGACCCCCCATGAAGAAGACCGAGCCGAAATACCGACGTATCACCTTCCGCGTAACCACCGACGCGCCCCTGCCGGTCGGCGAGCAGGTGTTCGTAACTGGAAACCTGCCATCGCTGGGTGAGTGGGCGCCGGACGGCCTGCCGCTTACCCGCGTTGACGACACGATCTGGTCCAGTTCTGTCGATGTGCCAGTCGGGGAGCGCGTGGAGTTCAAGATCACCCGCGGCGACTGGCAAAGCGAGGCGCTCGGGACAGAGGGACCCACGCGGAATCTCACGATACAGCCCGGCTCCCGCGATCTCACCGTTAATCACTTTGTGACCGGCTGGCTCGACCAGGCAATCGCCTGAACAGGTCCGCCATCGGTACGCCGTACCGAACCAGGGGCGCTTTGCCCCCCCATGGGGTCATGCGCACCATGCTTGACCGTTAGGGCTCAACCCCATACAGTCGCCTCTCTTTTCTCTGCCGCTGGTGAGGCTAAAGCGTCTTAAGCTGTAAAGGAGTGCCCTGCAACGATGAGTTCTACCGCAACAAAAGAAGAGTCGACGATAACAGAAGACCGCAAGGTCAAGACCACTCCGTACGCGCTGCTGTTTGAACTGGAAGGGCTCGCCGCTGACGGGCGCGGGGCCGCCTTCCGCGTTTTGAACAGTCTGCTCGGCGAACAGGGCAAGGCCGTCGACCGGGTGCTCTATTCCCGTTTCTGCCTGGATGCCTTCCCCGGGGCCTATCTTCCGGAGCTTCTGCAGGCGCTGGAACTCTCCAAGCAGCAAACCGCAAAGCTTGCGGAAGACGTTCGCAACGGAACGTTCATGGAGTTGCACGCCAAGGCGGATCCGCCTTCGCCGGCGCTGGCCGAACTACTGCACCGTGCCCGCGAGCGGGGTGTTTCAATCGGCGTGCTCTCCTCCTTTGCGGAGGAGCGGGCCCGTGAAATCTTTACGCAGTTGGGCCTTGATGCATTCGACGCGCAACTCTTCTGTTTCTCCGAAGTGGAAGATGCTTTTCCGCGACCCGACTGCTGGCTGAAGGTGGCGAAATCGCTGGGCAAGAACCCGGTCTACTGTGGCGTCATCGCGGGCAGCCAACTCGCCGTCAAGTCGGCTCTCTCCGCAGGTATGCCTTGCGTGGCGACGCCGGACGAGTTTACGGCGTTCCAGGACTTCAGCGGGGCTAATGTGGTTCTGGATCAACTGGGCGACGAGCCCGTCGACGAGGTGTTGGGCGCACTCTTCCCGCATCTGGGCTGAAGCGCTCCATCACGTTCCCCTTTTCCCAGTCATTCGCCATGGCCGAGCGCCCGACGTTGCCCACCGGTTCCCCCATGGAGCGGCTCCTGGCCCTCATGGCCATTCTCCGCTCGGACCAGGGTTGCCCATGGGATCGCGCCCAAACGCTGGACTCCCTGAAGCCGTTCCTGCTCGAAGAGGCCTACGAAGTCATCGACGCGATCGACTCCGGCGACCGCGCTCTGCTGGAGGAGGAGTTGGGCGACCTGCTGCTGCAAGTGGTCTTTCAGGCGCAGCTCTGCGCCGAGGAGGGGAGCTTCGCTTTCGACGATGTCGCGGAGCACATCTACACGAAGCTGGTCCGCCGCCACCCGCATGTCTTCGGCGACGCGGAGGCAAAAGACCCCGCGGCGGTGCTTAAGACTTGGGAATCCGTCAAGAAGCGCGAGAAGGGTGAAGACACGCGCCGCTCCGCCGTCGAGGGAATCCCGCGCCAGATGCCCGCGCTCTCGCGGGCGCAGCAGGTGCAGCACAAGGCGGCACGGGTTGGGTTCGACTGGGACTCGATCGATCCCGTTTTCGCCAAGATCGACGAAGAGCTGCGCGAACTGCATGAGGCCATTGCGAAGAAGTCGCAGGAGGCCATGCAGGACGAACTGGGCGACCTGCTTTTCGCGGTGGTGAATGCGAGCCGCTTTCTCGGTATCCAGGCCGAGGCCGCGCTCGACGGCACCATCCGCAAATTTGTCCGCCGGTTCCAAGCCATCGAAGACGCCGTGCATGCACAGGGGCGCCACCTGGAGGACTGCTCCCTCGAGGAACTGGACGGGATCTGGAACCAGGTGAAGGCCGCCGAACCGGCTCACGCGGCGCCGGGCATGGACAGCGAACCCCGGAAGACGTAGACCGCCGGGCCGCGCATGCGCACCTGCCGTGCGCCGTCGTCCGTCAGTTCGTAGCTCACCGTGATCGTATCACCGCTAGCCGCCGTCACCTCCACCGGGGGCGTCACCGCGCCTGCTTTGCCCAGAAGCAGGGCGGAGGCCACAATGCCCGTGCCGCAGGCGCCGGTCTCCTGTTCAACGCCGCGCTCGTAGGTGCGCACACGCAGCGAGGAGGGCCCGGTGACCTGTGCAAAATTGACATTGGTGCCTGCCGGCGCGAAATGCGCGTGGCGCCGGATGGCGCGGCCAACGCGCTCCACCTCCACGGCCGACACGTCCTCGACCCGCACGACCACATGCGGCACACCGGTGTTGACGAAATCGCAAGACCACGCAACGCCGTCAATGTCGAGGGTCAGCCCGGTCCGCCAGTCGCCCGGTTCCGTCATCTGTAGTTCCACTTCCTCGCCGTGAACGTCGGCATGAATGAGCCCGGCCACAGTGTCAAAATTCATGGAAGCGGGCGCTACACCCAGGTCATGGGCCAGGCGCGCCACGCAGCGCGCGCCGTTACCGCACATTTCTACTTCGCCCCCGTCAGGGTTGTAGAAGCGCATCCGGAAATCGGCGCGGTTGGAAGGCTGAATGAGGATCACGCCTTCGCAGCCCACGCCCGTGCGTCGCGAGGCGATCGAGGCAAGCCATTCGCGCTGGTCGGCGGGAAAGGTCACGGAGCGGTCATCGACGAGGATGAAGTCATTTCCTGCGCCGTGCATTTTGTAGAAGGTCAGGTCCATACGATCGTCCAAACTGCGGGAAGATCGCCGAACCTGACGCACGAATCAAGTGTTGAACGCGATTGGTAGCTCTTGCTCCTACCAGGTCCTGGATGCTGGCGAGTTGCTGCTCGGCTGTGTCGAGGTTTATGCGAGTAACTCCTGCGCTGATATCGGAATCGGATACGTGTTTGTGGCCAGGCAGATGCCCGATGCGCGTGTGGTCGCGGGTACGATTCTGCTGGATACCTATTGCCTGGGTGTTAAAGACGCCGTGCTTACCGTGCTCTCGCCGCCATGTCGAACCGCTGCTGGCGAACGTCGAACCTTCATCGCATTGGTTTGGCGTATGCACCGGCTCGGTAAGCCGAGCCGCTCCGGTTGGGGGTGAAGATGGAGATCGGGCTGCGCTCAGGGCTCGAGGTCGCGGCGCGGACCGGCGGGACGCGGCGGAATGTGTGCAGGCCGGGGCGCGCCAAGGTCGAAAGAGGGACGCGCAGGCTCAGTGGCATCTTCCTGGTCAGGCGTTTCTTCGACATCGGCTTCTTCTGTGTCTTCAGGGAGAGCGATTTGCACATCGATCTGTGGCATAGCTTCCGGCTCCATTTCGACAACAGGGGGTGCAGGCGGCTGGATGGGCGCCGCAATTTCTTCGGGAACCGCAAACTCCATGGCCGGTGCGTCGGACATCGGAACCGGTTGTGGCCACGGCTCGATGCCCGTCTCGCTTTCGAAGTCCGCTCCAGGTGCCGGGGTGGCCTCCGGTTCTGGCGCTGGAGAGGTGACGACCTGATCGCGGGGCAGGCGCATGGCATCGACCTGGAAGGAGGGGATGAGAAATGTCCAGCCATGCAGGATGCTGCGGAGTGTAGCCAGGCGTGTCTCTTCGTCCGGGTCGCCCGCCACAAACTTGGGGTCGAGTGAAACCGCGATGCGGACGTAATGGCCCTCGTCGGTTTCGGAGGGGCCGCCGATGCGTAGCGAGTAGACGATGCCGCGCTGCGTGACGATCCGAAGCTTGGAGGGATCGTCGAATCCGCGTTCGGCATCGCGGACGTCGGGGTCGACAACGGTGATGCTGCGGAGGTTCTGCAGGGAGCGGGCGACGCGGCCGGCGCCGGACTGGTTGGTATCTTCGCCAGGCAACAGGTCGGTGACGAGATAGCGACCGTCTTCCTGCACCTGGATTTCGTAGGGATCACTGCCCAGAGGCGCGGCGATGATGCTGGCGACCTCGGAGGCGGGAACACCGATGAGTTCTCTGCGGATCCAGTCGTCGGGGTCCATGCTGAACTCGTCGAGGCGCTGATTCACCAGCATGACGGGGCCGTCGTCGACGCGGAGGAAGCGGCCGCTGGGGAGGCCGGCCCATGGACCGCGCGCGGCGGAGGTTTGGTGGTTGCCGATGAAGACGCGGGCCATCTCGCGGCCGCGCTGTCGGCGGAAGACGAGAATGAGCGGCGGATCTTCTTCGGCGCGCGGGTCGAGGCCGAAGTCGGATAGGAAGTCGGCGCCGTCTGGAACGACGCGGCCGATCTTCAGTTGGTCGAGGGCCTGCAGGGCGCGTGCGACGGTGGGAAAATCGGCGGGGAAGTCGAAGCGGGAATGGACGACCCAGCGGCCATCCTGGCGCGCCAGGTAGACGCGTTCGTCGCCTTTCATGAGGTCCATTTGTTCCACGGCATTGACGTCAAAGCGGCGAAAGACAGGATCGCCAACGGTCTGGCGGCGGAAGCTGAGGCCGCTGAAGAACCGGCCGGCGCCGAGCAGGAGCAGAAGGGCGACGAAGACGATGAAGAGTCGCTTGAGCGTGTTGGACGACATTGAGGGGGTCTCCTTTTCGAATCAGGCGCCGCGTTGCCTGCGTTTCCACCAATAGCCGACGCCGAATGTGGCGACGGCCAGTGGTACGGCGAAGAGGTTGATGGCCTTGAGGATGGTGCCGAGGCGGTTGATATCGCGGCGCAGGTTCTTCCGTACTTCACGAAGTTGGCGCTGGGTTTCGAAGCGTTCGCGGTTGAATCCTTCGATTTCGCGCTGTTGTTCGGGGCTGAGGATGAACTGTTGGTCTTCCTGTCTGGCGGCCTGCAGTTCGTTGAGGCGAATCTGCAATTCCTGCAATCTGCTTTGCAGACGCAGCTCTTCCTGCTGGCCGCGTTCCTGGGCCTTGGCGGCGAGGCGAAGGACGCGGTGGAAGGGGCGATCCACGCGGCCGCGGCTGCGAAGTCCAATCAGCGCTTCGCTGCCCGCGAGCTCTTCGACGAGGTTCATGGCAAAGTCGAGATTGTCGTTGAGCGGTTGGAAGACGGTCTGGCCCATGAAGCTGCCGCGGCGCACGGCGTAGTCATCGAAGATCATGTCGACATCGGCAACCAGCACGACAGCGCTCTCTGCCTCGGCCTCGCGCAGGAAATCGGTTGGGGGCGGAGTGGCTTCCTGTTCGTTTCCGTCTTCAGTTGAGGGGGTGGGGGAACCATCGGGGAAGGCGGTGGGGAACCGGCCATGCAGGCGCACCGCGAGGGCGGCCTCTGGCTGGGGCATAGCGGAGCGCATCTTTTCGGGGCCGGGCTGCGTGGACAGG
>SLOV01000358.1 GCA_007132345.1 Kiritimatiellia bacterium | reverse complement strand
TGGACCAGAGTGATGCGGTGCCGGACGCGGAAGCGCGTCCGCTCCGCAAGAAATCGAGAGGGTTGCGCAGATGGAGCGGCTCGGCGCTTGACCGCCCGCCGTTCGTTGGCGGTTTCCGAGCCGGAGGGCTGGACCAGGGTCGCGGGAGGCCGGACGCGGAAGCGCGTCCGCTCCATCGGGAATTGAGTGAATGGCCCCTGTCTTTTTCGCACTCCCATGGAAAACTCAGGTGGCTTACGTTCGCTTCACGGCCAGGTCAGGCGGAAGCTCTCCGCGTCAGCGGATGGTGCGTTGGTGGTGACCCAATGGTTCCCGTCCAGGAAGAGGCTGCTGGTCACCGGCGTCCAAGCGGCAGGAGCAAGAAGCGAAGTCGTTCGTTCGAGGCGGAATTGCGAGGCGCCTGCGGGCCATGTAAAGATCAGGTCTTCTTCGGCTGAGGTCAGGTGCAGCGGCGGTCGATAGGACTGCCCCTCCTGGAAGGCGAAGAGAGGTTCGTAGACAGGGTCGCCAATGTTGATGGGAACCTGGGCGTTGGAAACAGGCCAGGTGACGGGCAGGCGGCCCGAGGGATAGACATCGCCGAAGAGCACATCGGCCACCCCTTGGCCTTCCGATCCAGGCAACCAGGCAGCGACGAACGCATCCCAGGTATGGAGTTCCGGCTCTACGATCATGGGGCGGCCGGAGACGAGAACGACCACAACGGGGATTCCCGCGCTCTGGAGATTGGAAAGCGTGAACAGATCGAAGGTGGGGAGGCGCAGATTGTTGCTGTCGCCGACAAACTCTGCATAAGGCGTTTCCCCGATCACGGCGATGGCCACATCGGCACCCGCGGCGCCGGTACCGTCGAAACTGTAGGTGATAGTGGTGCTGGAGGAGACGGTGTTCTGTATGGCTTCGAGGATGGTGGTTCCGATGATGTTATCGGAGGTCGACTCGCCCTGCCACGAATAGGTCCAGCCACCGCACTGGTGGCCGAGGTTGTCGGCGTTCTTGCCCGCCACGTGAATGCGGGTCAGGTTCTTGGGGAGGGGCAGTAGATCGTTTTCGTTCTTGAGCAGCACCAGGGAACGGGCCGCGCATTCGCGGGCCAGTTCCCGGTGCTCGGGGCTCCCCACCAGCGATAAGCGGCTGCGGTCGGAGTAGGGCCGCTCGAAGAGGCCTTTCTCGAATTTCACGGTGAGAATGCGGCGCACGGCGTCGTCGAGCCGGGCCATCGGAATGTCGCCGGCCTGGGTGGCGAGGCGGGTTTGCAGGACATAGGTAATGTAGCGGTCTGGCACCATGACCATGTCGATGCCGGCGTTGACGGCCTTGACGATCGAGTTCTGGTATTCGGCAGGAGTGACCGGACCGAGTTGGTCGACGGCCTTCCAGTCGGAGAGAATGAAGCCGGTGAAGCCGAGTTCTTCCTTGAGCACCTCGGTGAGCAGGTTGGTGTGGCCGTGCATCTTTTCGCCATTCCAACTGCTGAACGAGGCCATGATGGTGCGGACACCCGCCGCCACGGCATCTTCGTAAGGGCCAAGGTGAATGGCGCGGAAGCGGTTGGTGTCGGGCTCGATGACATCGCCCTGATCGATCCGGCCGTTAACGCCGGTGCCCCACTCGGTGCCGCCGTCGCCAACGAAGTGTTTAACGCAGGCGAGAACGGAGGTGGGGGCGGCAAGGTTTTCGCCCTGGAATCCGATCACGGCGGCCTCGGTGAGGCGCCGCACGAGGTCGGGCTCTTCGCCGAAGGCTTCGTAGGCGCGGCCCCAGAAGATGTTGCGGGCTACGGAGACGGAGGGGGCGAAGGTCCAGTGTACGCCGGAAGCGACGATTTCGACCGCCGTGGCTTCGGCCATGCGCCGCACGAGGTCCGGGTCGTCGGAGGCGCCGAGGCCAACGCCGTGCGGGAAGATGGTGGCGCCAAAGAGGTTGTTATGGCCGTGTACGGCGTCGGTTGCGTAGAGCAGCGGGATGCCGAGGCGGGTGGCACGCGCGTAGCCCTGGAACTCGTCGATCATATCGGTCCAGCCTTCGGGCGTATTGTTGGTGGGCGCGGAGCCACCTCCGCTGAAGAGGGCCCCGAGGAAGCGGGTGCGGATGTCCGAGATATTGTGCGCGAAGGGTTCTGAGCCTTCCGCGGAATACACAAAACGTCGGTCGACGAGGGCGGTCTGACCAACCTTTTCTTCCAGCGTCATACGGCCGAGGAGGTCTTCGACACGGTTCGAGATGGACTGGGCTGCGTCGAGATAGATGGGCAGCGGGTCCGTGTCTTCGATGAACTCGAATTCGTCGAGGTGGAGCCCAGCCTTGTGGAACGAGATGCGGACGGTATGCGTGCCGGCGGTGACCTTGAACGGGATCGTGGAGGTGGCATTCGCCCAGGCGGTGGGGCCGCCGGTTCCATTCAGGTGCTGCACGTCCACGGTGATGTCATCCATGGAGAGGCGCACCATGAAGGGGCCGGGCTGGTCGGAGGCATGGCGGAAGCGCACGCGAAAGCGCGCGTCTTCGTCAGCCGTCACGGTGTAGGCGAGCCACTCGCCTGCCTCGATATGGCTGACGTAGAAGTTCCCTTCTCCGTCGACCGAAATATCGACGTCGTCGTCGCGGTACTGGCCGCCCGCATTGCCGGGGGTGTTGTCGAAGTAGCCGACGCCCTGCCCGCCGGGGTCATAATCTTCGGCCTGAACGATGCCCGGCAGCGTATGCGCGGCAGCGAGGCCGAGGCCTACGTGCAAGATGAAAAGCAGAAGGCAGGCACCACGAACGAAGACCAGACATTGCGCAGCCAACGACGGTATGAAGTTGCGACAAGACATCGGTTTTCAGCCATCATAGCGGGGCACGTCGCCGAATGCAGTTTTGCGTCGGCCGTTCTTCCCCGATGGGGATAGGGCCTGTTCGGCGACCGGCAGCGCCCTGCTTCATCAACGCCATCGCGCGAGATTCGCTGGATCGTCCTGAGGCCGGAATTCTTCTCGCCGCAATGCCTTAACGTGCCCATCCACGAACGCAAAGTTCACTTCGCCCCGATGCACATCGTCGGGAGGACCGTCGTTAGCACCGCCTTCCGCGTAGTGGATGTTGGCAGCCCACCACTGCCCGACGTAGTGTCCGTCCCCGAGCATAATGCGTTGGGACATATTTGTGATGTACATGAGGGATCGTTCACCCGGGTTAGGGCGGTTAGCGCCGAGAAAGGCGTTCATGCCGAAGCTCCCGTGCGCCAAGTCTTCGCGCATCGTTCCCCGATGCTCTCTGAGAGCGACCGGACAGAAAAAGACCTGCCTGCGCTCCACGGGCGTGCCAGGCTGCAGGCCCTCGGCAAATTGTTCGCCCAGATAGGGCGCGATCATGGCGGCCCACTGGTTCGTGGAGGTGTAGTTGACCGGCAGCAGATCGTTATTTTCGAGGGTGTAGCCCCGCATACCAATGCCGAGCTGGCGCAGGTTCGAGGCACACGCCGTCTTATGGGCCGAATCGAGGGCCCGGCTTACGGCAGGCACCAGAATGGCGGCAAGAATGGCAATGATCGCAATGACCACGAGCAATTCGATCAAGGTGAATCCAATTTTATTCCATCGCTGCTTCATCGACACACACTCCCTTTTTACTTTGTACAGACAGAAACTCGATCTACTCCCGTACATCTATGGTTACACAGTACCCACGGCGGCACCCCTTTGGCAACCGATAAATCCTATTTATTTCAAGGGTGCCGACCGAACAGGCCGGGACTCGCGAGGTAAAACGATTTACATGGCCGATTCTGGCGCGGAATATTGTTGGCTGGCGCCGGGGATGGGGTGCGAGTTTTCGGGATGGGGGTTTTCGGGATGGGGGATGAGGGATGAGGGAAGCGGGCGAAAGAAAAAGATCGGATTAGCGCTTGCCACGGACATTAAGTATGACTTATCGTGTCGAAAGTTGCAGGTGTTCCGGGTAGCTCTGAGGTTGGTCGGGTGTTCGGCGGTTATCGGCAACCGACCCTCAATAGATACGTCGGGTTTGAAATGAGTTGGGTAATCAAGGTCATGGAGGACAGTGTGATGAAGCGATCATGGACCAGGTGGAGCGTAGCGGGAATCATGGCAGTTTGCGTAGCCGGATCGGCTGCGGCGAATATGCTGTCGAACGGCAATATGGATACACAGCCGGTCTTCAACAACGGCGAGGGCTGGGAGGCCTTCAGTGCAACGGACGAACCCGCATTTGCAGTGGTATGGGCCGACTGGGCGAATGGCGGCGGACTCAG
>SLOV01000114.1 GCA_007132345.1 Kiritimatiellia bacterium | reverse complement strand
TCGATCTAGCACTTTTTTTGCGCTCGCCTACTTTATTAGGCAGAGGGATGGGTGGAGGCATTTCGGCCCGCGGCCAGCCCTTCGAGTGCGGCCAGGATGCGTTCCGCAACATCGCGTTTGTTCATCAACGGCAAGGGTTCTTCGCGGCCGTCGGCGAATAGCAGCACCACACGGTTGGTGTCCACCTCGAAGCCGGCGCCTTCCTCCGTGATGTCGTTGGCAACGAGCAGATCGCAACGCTTTGCATCGCGCTTGCGGCGGCCCTGCGCCAATACGTCCTGCGATTCGGCCGCAAAGCCAACCAGCAGGCGATGTGCCTTTCGTGCCGATAGCGAAGCGAGAATGTCGCGCGTCGGCACGAGGCGAAGCATCCACTCTGGCGCCCCCTTCTTGATCTTATGCGGTTGTGTCTCGGCCGGGGTCCAGTCCGCAACCGCCGCGGCCATGATCAAGGCATCGCACGCATCGAAGTGCGCCTCGACCGCCTCGTACATATCGCGGGCCGTGACAACGGAACGAATGGTTACCCCTTCCACCGGCGGCAGGGAAACGGGGCCACTGATCAACGTTACCCGGTGGCCTGCATCGCGCGCCGCCGCGGCCAGGGCATAGCCCATCTTGCCGGAAGAACGATTGGTGAGGTAGCGGACCGGATCGATCGGCTCGCGCGTCGGCCCCGCCGCAATCAGCAGGTTCATATCGGCTCGGCCGCGTCGAGAAGTCGCGCCACCGCCTCCACGATCTGTTCCGGCGGCAGGAGTCGCCCTGCGCCCATCCGGCCGCAGGCCAACTCGCCATGTTCCACATTGAGCACCTGCACGCCGCGCGCGCGCAGCAGCGCGAGGTTGTCCTGCGTGGCGGGGTTCGCCCACATGCGGTCGTTCATGGCGGGGGCCACGATCAAGGGAACGGATCGCGCCAGCACGGTCGCCGTGACGATGTCGTCCGCCAGGCCATGCGCGATCTTCGCCAGCAAATTCGCCGTGGCGGGCGCGAGCAGGATGGCATCGGTGTCCTGCGCCAGATCGATATGGGCGTAGACGCTGTCGGGCAGATCCTCGAAGCGCCCATGGGCCACCACGCGTCCGGTCAGTGCCTGGAAAGTGAGCGGCCCGACATAGCGCGTGGCCGACTGGGTCATCATGACCGAGACCCGCCAGCCGCGACCGGTCATGAGGCGCACAATGTCCGCGGCCTTGTATGCGGCAATGGAGCCGCTCACCCCGAGGACCACATGAAACTCACCGGGCATACGCGGCCTCCTCCCGTGGAACACGCAGCCGATGATGCTCCGCCACAACAATGGAGCGTAGCGCGTCGTAGGAAACTTCCAGGTCGTCGTTGACGACGAGGTAGCGGTATTCGTCCATCCGCTGCAATTCGGCGCGGGCCGTTGCGACCCGGCGCAGAATAACTTCTTCGCTGTCTTTGCCCCGATGAAGCAGCCGCGCGCGCAACTCGTCGATGGAGGGCGGGGCGATGAAGATGTCGACGAAGGCATCTTTGATGAGGTCGCCCTCCGGCGCATCCCGCACGTAATCGCGGATCTGCGCGGCGCCCTGCACGTCGATATCCATGAGCACGTCGCGCCCCTGCTCCAGCCCGGCGCGCACGGTTTCCTTCAACGTGCCGTAATGGTGCCCGAACACAACCGCATGCTCCAAAAAGGCGCCCGCGGCCACCTGCCGCTCGAAAGCCACGGTGTCCATGAAGTGGTAGCTCTCGCCGTCGGTTTCCCCAGCCCGCGGCGGACGCGTGGTGCAGGAAACGGAGTAATGGACCTGCGGCATCTCTTTGAGGAGGCGATGACACAAGGTGGTCTTCCCGGCGCCGGAGGGCGCGGAGATGACAATCAGCAGGGGGGCTTCCAGCGCGGCGGCGTTCATTCGATATTCTGTACCTGTTCGCGAATCCGTTCCAACTCCGCCTTGAAGCCTACCACAGTCTGCACAATGACGGAATCGTTCGCTTTGGCGCCGATGGTATTGATTTCGCGGAACATCTCCTGCGCCAGGAAATCGAGCGCCTTGCCACTGGCTTCGCGGCTCCGCATAAGGGTCGCCAGATGGTCGAGATGACTGCCAAGCCGGGTAATCTCTTCGGAGATGTCGCATTTGTCGGCATAGATCGCGACTTCGCGGAGCAGCCGGTCTTCGTGACCCTCGAACCCGACCCCGATCTCGGCAATGCGTTCGAGCAGTGCGGCCCGGTAGCGCGCCGCGGCGCCGGGCGCTCGTTTGCGGATCTTCTCCACTTGCCGCCGCAACAACCCGCAACGGGCGCGCAAATCTTTCTCCAGCGCCTGCCCTTCCTGGCGGCGCATGCGAACCAGGCCCTTCAGCGCCTGGCGGAGGGCGCGGCGTACGACCGGCCAGGCGGCCTCCAGATCGGCTTCGGGATGGGACACGTCCACAAGATCGGGTAACTCGAGCAAGGAACGCAGCGTGAGGTCGTCCGGCAGGCCAAGACGCCGCCCTGCCGCACGCAGGTCGCGCAGGTACGTGGCGGCCAGGTCTTCATCGATACGCATCGCCTTGCGGCGCGCGCGTTGGGTGTGGGTGAGCGAGATCAAGCCGGTCAAGCGACCGCGGACGATCGCCTGCTGGATTTCCTCGTTGATGCGTGGCTCCAGCATGCCCAGCGCGCGTGGGACGGATACCTGGTTGTCGAATTGCCGGCGATTCACGGACCCGATTTCGACGACCACATGCAGCCCCTGGCCCGTGGCCTCGCCCCGCCCGAATCCCGTCATGCTCTGCAGAGGCATTAGCCGGCCTTTCGGGATTTCGTCGCCTGCTCGGCTTTCCAGGCTGCGACCTGCTGCACATCCTTGTCGCCGCGTCCCGAAAGATTCATGACCACAAGGTCGTCTTTGCCGAATCGGCGCGCATTGCGAAAGACATACGCAAAGGCGTGCGCCGTTTCGAGCGCGGGCAGAATGCCTTCGAGCTGGCAGAGGCGATCGAACCCGAACACGGCGTCGGTGTCGTTGACATAGGTATATTCGGCGCGCCCCATGTCGCGTAAGAGGCTGTGTTCCGGTCCGACGGCGGCGTAGTCGAGGCCGGCGCTGACGGAGTGCGTGAGCTTGATCTGCCCGTCGCGATCCTGCAGCACAAACGTCTTGGTGCCTTGCAGAATCCCCACCTTACCGCCGTTGCGAGTGGCGAACCGGGCCGCATGCAGACCGGACTTCGGTCCGAACCCGCCCGCCTCCACGCCGATCATCTTCACCTCGCGGTCGTTTAGAAACGGGTGGAAAAGGCCGATGGCATTGGAGCCACCGCCCACGCAGGCGATGAGGTGCGTGGGCAGGCGCCCTTCCTTCTTGAGGATCTGGCGGCGCGCTTCGCGGCCGATGACGCTCTGAAAATCGCGGACCATCAGCGGATAGGGATGCGCCCCCAGCGCCGAGCCCAGGACATAGTGCGTATGGCGGACGTTGGTGACCCAGTCGCGCATGGCTTCGCTGATGGCTTCTTTGAGGGTGCGCTGCCCGGCGGTGACGCCGACCACGGTCGCCCCAAGGCTCTGCATGCGGAAGACATTCAGCGCCTGCCGCTGCATATCCATTTCGCCCATGTAGATGACGCACTCCATGCCGAACATGGCGGCGGCGGTTGCGGTGGCTACACCGTGCTGCCCGGCGCCGGTCTCGGCGATGATCCGTTCCTTGCCCATGCGCCGCGCCAGCAGTACCTGGCCCATGCTGTTGTTGATCTTGTGGGCGCCGGTGTGGCAGAGGTCCTCTCGCTTCAAATAGAAGCGGGCCGTGCCCAGTTCCTGCGTCATGCGTTCGGCGAAATAGAGCGGGGTCGGTCGGCCCACATACTCGCGCAGGTAATAGAGCAGTTGCTTGCGAAACGCCGGGTCGCGCCGCGCCCGGAAGTATTCGCGCGTGAGTTCTTCGAGCGGGAACATGAGCGTTTCGGGGACGTACATGCCCCCATACGGGCCGAAATGGCCGCGACGGTCAGGGTCTGTGCTTAACTTCGACATGCTTCCACAAAGCTCCTTACTCGATCGAGATCCTTCACGCCCGGCCGCGCTTCGACGCCGGAACTCACATCCACGCCCCACGGCCGCACCTGGGCGATCGCCTCGCGGATATTCTCGGGCCGCAGCCCGCCTGCCAGCAGAACCGGCACATTCACCGATTCGACGAAGCGCCGCGCCATGGGCCAGTCCGCCTGCTGTCCCGTACCGCCGGGGGAAGCGGCACTGTAACTGTCGATCAGGAACGCGTCAACGTGGG
>SLOV01000329.1 GCA_007132345.1 Kiritimatiellia bacterium | reverse complement strand
TGAGAGCGTATAAGCGCTTTAATCTGTTCGGCAGTGGCCATTGCTTTGCAGCTCTCCGCAAGTGGATCAATTACCACACATTCGCAGTAGGGTGTCGATCCCTTTCTGGTTCCCGCCCCAACGTGTCATTTCGCGGTCTTCAATTCCGAATAAATGAAAACACCCGCTACGACATGGCCTTCACGGCATGGGATCTCTTTGAACCACGGATGAACGCGGATTCTCGCGGATAGGTAAAGTTCCCCGCTCTGCATGCCGCATGCAGACCCCTCGCCCCGTTTCCGCTCCGATGTTAGGATGTGCGGCCCGACCCCTTTCTGCCCGCTTTCTGCCCCCGTCGGCACCGGCGTGCCGCCGTGACGCCGTCGCCTCGCATCCCTCTCCATGGAGGGGCGAGTTACACGAGCCCGCCAGCGCATGGTCAACGCACTCAACCGGTTCTCTCGCCATGGCGGCGTCGTGTAACTCCGCCCTCCATTTCTTGGCTCCAAACAAGTCTGGGCTGGAGGGGCGCCTGCCCGCCGCTCGTAGCCGCCGCGGTTACGCGGTGGCCCGCACGGCATGGGAACGTTTTTGAACCACGGATGAACGCGGATTCACACGGATAGGTGAGGTTCACCCCTCTGAATGCCGCGTGCAGACTCTTCCCCGTTTCCGCTCCGATGTTTGGATGTGCGGCCCGACCCCTTTCTGCCCCCACGGTGTGCAAATCGTGTCGCGCCGCCAGCGCCTTCCAGCAGCGTGTCCGATGCGCCTCGATGACCGCACAGGTGTCGAGGTAGACCACGCGTTTGGCGGCGCCTGGGGCCATGGGTCACACGCCCTCCGGAACCGGCAGGCCGTGCTCGCGGAACAGATCATTGAGACCTCCCCGCCCGGTCAGATTCAACAGACGGATCAGGCGCGACACGGACACATCGCCCCGCTCGATGGCGCGACCTGCGCGCTCCACAAAAACGCGGGAGAAGGCGGGGGGCGGTTCGCCTGTGGCGCGAGACAGGGCGGCATCGCTGATGTCGAGCAGGTCCGGCTTGCTGATCCAACTCAGATTCAGCAACCGGTACTTGAGCGCCTGGCCGGACACGCGGAAGCGGGCGGACGTGGCGGCGATCCAATCCTGCAACGGTACGCCGGCTTGTTCACGCGCCTGCCACAAAGGCTGCAAGAGCGATCGCGGCATCAGCAGGCCGCCCGCGAAATTATCCGCCAACGCCTCGACCTGCTTATCCTTGTACCCCTTGGGTTCGCTGCGATCCACCCGCCGGGGCGGGAGCGCATCCCACGTCAGGACATGGAACAACTCGTGCGCAAGATCGAAGTTGCGGCGCCCCTCGGGTTCTCTTCGGTTGATGAGGACGGTGTCGGACCCGGCGGTTTGGCAGGCCGCACCGGAGATGCCGGGCGGCATATCCACCTGCAAGAGCAGAAGGCCCAACTTGCTCTCCATCGCTTCCGCAAGGCGTTCCGCGGGCACGTCGCCCAACTGCAACTCTTCACACAACGCCTCGCCTGCCTGCTGAGCCTCTTCGTAGGTAGATCTTTGGTTCAACGCCAGACTTGAACGTAGCGGACTTTGCGGAACCCGCTGGTTCCTGCCCTGCTCCCGCCAGAACGCGATCCAGGCCCCCGCCTTCTCTTCAAAATCCAGGAGGTTTTCCGCCCCTGCGCCATGGGCGCGGAAAGAGAACTGACCCTCTCCCACCAACCGAAAGGGGTCGGTGTAGAAATCCAGATCCTTGTGTGTGATGGCCATGAGACGCACCAGCTCCTCAGCCGATAGATTTCGCCGTCCCGCCTCGATCTGTTGTAAGGTCTGCCGGTCCTTGAATCCCATCCTCTCGCTCAGCTCCTGCTGCGTAACTTTCAGTTCCCGGCGAACCTGCGCGATCCGCGCCCCGATCCGCCCCGACATGGTTTCAACGCCGTGCTTCATGCTTGCTCCCCACACTCCGTACTGCCTTGGTGCTTTGGTGCTTCCGCCGTTCTCGGTCGGCCTGCTTGCTTCCTGCTTCACCTATGCCAAGCAAGAGCAAAACACAGAAGATGCCTTTATGCAACCAAATATTGCAAAATGAAATTTGCAATCTATTTGGCGGACGATTTCAGCCCAGCGTTGAGCCCGTGACGTCGGAGGTTGGGGCGTGCGCTGCGCGGCGGGCAGGGCGTGCACCCACCTTGCCGAGGGTGAAGTCGGTTCCTTCCGCTGCAGGCGCCGTAACGAACTCGACTTGCATGGCGCACCGAATAAAAGAGGATTTGCGCGGATGAGGGTGCCGCGACGAAGCAAGCGAGATGCTCGAAAACTATGCGTCCATGCTTCCGGAGCGGTCCCGCTTCTGGAGCCGGAACGGGCCGACCCTCCTTATCGAAGGTGCCGCCCGCCAGGGTTCATTAAGGGATATCCATCACAATACCAAGATCCAAGGACTGACACCTAAGGCCTCGGCTACACTGCCATGGATCCCACGCTGGACTTCCGGGCGATGGGCTTTCATCCTGCGGAGGGAGCCTGCGCACGGTTGCCGCTCCGATGTCAGGATGTGCGGACCCTTCTGCTCCCCAGTTCTACTCTCTTGTCCGCCGCTCGTAGCCGCCGCGGCTACGCGGTGGCCCGCATGGCATGGAAATGTCTTTGAACCACGGATGAACGCGGATTCACACGGATAGGTGGCTTCATCCCCCTGCATGCCGCATGCAGACCCTTCGCCCCGTTTCCGCTCCGATGTTCGGATGTGCGATCCTTTCCCCCTCAATCTTCATCCTCCCGCCTCCTGCGCCCATTCGACATAGAAATGGTCCTCGTCGAACGTGAACCGCTTCTGTCGGGCTTCGAACAAGAACCCTTTTCCCAATTCGAGAAGGAAATGCTCGAGGTGATCGATGATAGCCATTTCGAGATCTGTCTCGGAGTAGCCGCTTCTTTCGTTCAGGCCAAGGAACTCAAGAACGTACGGTTCCCGTAGCACATCCTCGGGGCGGGTGATGACCTGTCCTTCGGCGGCTAGCTTGCGGATGCCTTGCTTATCCCGGCTGAGAGCCAGGCGCTCGTAGAGGGCGGAGGCTTTCTGGCGCTTGAGTTCGGAAAGAGACCAGCCTTGGTTGGATGTCTCAATCTCGTAAAAGGCGCGCTCATCGGGATCCCTTATGGTCATGAGCAGTACGTAGTGCGACCAGCTCAGCGTGAATGGCATCGCAGCGGATTGCCCAGACGGTGTCTGGGCAATCCGCGGAGAGGTTCTTCTATCTGCGGGCGCCCGATGGCCGGTCGACGTGGCCAATTGCCCAGAAGCCTTCTGGGCGATTGGCGTGTCGCGGTGCCTCCACTCGAGGAAGAACCGCCTCATGTATTCAAGGTTTGCTTTGGAAAATCCGCGTCCAAATTCCTCGGTCAATCTCGCCGACAGTTCCTTCAGGACCTCGGCCCCGTATTCTGCCCGTTTCTCGCCCTTCTGCTCATGTTCGACGATGCGGCGCCCGATCTCGAAGTTTGTGAGAACCTGCAGCGTGTTGACGGTAGAGGCGGCCGCTTTACGGGCATGAAGAATCAGATCCCGCACCTCGGCCACCAGTGCGGCCGTGCCGCCTTTCCGCCGCTTCAGGGGAGCACTTGATCTCCTTTGTGTCGCCTTCTTCCTCATGTCTGCTGCCTCATCCCCACACAGCACCAAGGACGAGGCTTTCCGTATCGCGTAAAAGAAGAATCGCCCCGTCCAGCGGGAACACCGCCTCAGAACACTCCCCTGCGCCCCTCTGTGTCAGCATCACGTCCTGAGCCGAAGGCGGTGGACTTCTGGCAAATGGGCTTTCATCTGCATGCAGACCCCTCGCCCCTTTCCGCTCCGATGTTAGGATGTGCGGCCCGACCTCTTCTTCCCTGGCTCTTGCCCTCCGGCTCAGTGGTTTCCCTCGTTCGCACGCCCTGACTCCCGGCCCCCGGACCTCATCCGTGGTCCTTGCTGTGGCACCCGACTCGGCAAGTTTACGTTCGTGCCGACAAATGGGCTTTGCTACCCTCGTACACAGGTGAAAGCTCCAGAGGGTTCGTTTCCTACAACAGACTGGGGGTTGCTGGGCAGCCTGAAGGCTCAGGACTCCGAAGCTCGGCTGGCAGCGCTGAATATCCTGATCCGGCGGTACTGGAAGCCGGTCTATCTATTCCTGAGACGGTCCGACAACAACGATGAACAGGCGAAAGAACTGACCCAGTCTTTCTTCCTGGATTGGCTGGAGCGAGATGCCTTTCAGTGGGCTGATCGGGACAAGGGCCGTTTTCGCACCTTTCTGCTGACATGCCTGAAGCGCTT
>SLOV01000013.1 GCA_007132345.1 Kiritimatiellia bacterium | reverse complement strand
GTGGTAGGCGATGACCATTCGGCCGCAGGAACTGCACGGTATCTCCAGTGTAAAGCGCGTGCCGACGCGCTGCCGGTATTGGATCTGACCGGCATGCTTCGTGCGGGAGACGGCAGCAACCATGGCTTTGACCAGACGACCCTCGATCTGGCCTTCCAGAACGAGCTGCCCCATGCGCATCTTCGCGGTGGGCAGGCCCGCAAGTGCCGCCGATTCTTTGATCGAAAGCCCCACGCCCTGCGGCGAAGGCGGATGACTCCGTTTGCCTGGGATGTGCAGCGGGCCAGGCTGGAGGGGAACCGGCGGCGGGCCACTTCCGCCAGGAAGCGGCGGAGGCTGTACGGCCGCGCTCATGACCCCAAGTCGATCTTCCCGACGTCAAGCCAGTAGAGTGGCGATTGTTTTGAGTTTGCCGCAGCGGAATTTGTGCACCGTACCGTCGCGAAGGCGGAGCTGCAACCCAGCAAGAAAGCCGGTCTTTACGGATTCGATGCTCTCTTTCGGAACCCGCAGAAGGCGTGAGTCATTGCTTGCCCATTCGTCCAGGGCAGCGTGAAGCTGATCCACGCTCGCCGCTTCAGCGACAATTTGCTTCATCCGGTCACGGGCCTCGCCAAGCGTCTTGAGTTCAGCGAAGCCCGCTTTGACATCCGCCGCGGCCTCTTTGACATCCGCGACTGCATCTTTGATGTTGGTCGCCTTGCGAGTCCCAGCGTAAGGGTCGGCCGTATGATAGTTTGCATAATAGAGCCCTTTGGCGGTGACCAGCAGAGGCCCGCTGGCAATCGTCTTGTCGGGCTGAAATAGCGAGGCGGTGCCAATCAGAATATAATCGGTGTTTTCTTGCGGACGCATGGATCTACCCCCTGATGAACGGTTATACAACATGTTCGCCGTGAAGCGCACAACAACAAGCACGCTTCTTATAAAGCCCAATACTCTGAAGCGCGTCAAGGGGCTAATGCAAAGGGAAAGCGGTATTCCTCTTATACTCCGTGTGGGCGCGTCAACGCACCGCCTGTATCACAGAAAAGCGGAAGCCATAAGATATCGCCCGATCGGGCGATGGGAAGATTTATAGTATTTGCGGCGTTCCGTTCTGCCGCGTTACGATGCGCTTATGAATTCGCGAAACACGTTTCCACCGGACGCGCGCCCGCCCGCCACCCCCATGGAGCGAGGACTGGTCGTGCTACGCCGACAGTTTCACCACTTCTTTATCGGCCTCATCGCCTGCATCCCGATTGGCATCGGGGTTCTGCTCGTTGATCACTTCTGGGTGCGGCGCGGCACGGCCCCCGTTGAAGAGCGGCTGGCGGAGGTCGCGGACAAACATGGGCTGACGCTGGAGTATGACTCGGACCTCGCCTCCGCGTTGCAGGAAGTTCTGGAGCGCTTCCCGGAAATCACCGGAAACGCCCATTCGGTCGGCCCCGTTCTCTGGAAGGAGGAGGCGGGCTATCGTCTCCTCCTCTTCGAATACGAAGAAGAGCGGCGGTTCATGCGTGTACGGCAAGGCAACGTGAGGCGGAACATACAAGGCGATGTGGGCCGCTTCGGCATGGTGGTGCAGCTTGCGGGTCTGGAACTGCCCCGCTGGAGCCAGGCGGGTGGGGCGGCGCCCCCAGCGCCTCCATGGACCGCGGAAGCCGCACAGCGGGCCAGTGCGATCGACGATCTACTGCTCGGGATGGAAGGTGAGACGATTCTCGCGGTGTCGAGGCCGGAACGACATGCGTTGGGAGAAGCAATAGATCGGAGGCGTGCGCCGGAGTTCTACACGGGCCTCCTGGGCGGCAGCCTCCATATCGATGTGCAGCGCGTGCTGGATGTTGTCAACCTGATGCAAACCGGTTCCTCTCCGCTGCCCCGCTTCTACAACATCGAGCTGCCGAAGATCGAGATCGCCACCCCATCGGTCGATGCGTTCCAGGACCGAATGGAGGAGAGTCGCCGCCGTCTCCAGGAGGAAATGGAGGAGAGGCGGCAGGCGCTACGAGATCAATCAGAGGCACGCCAGCGCGCGTTCGCCGAGCAAATGGAGGCCCAACGCACCGAACAACTAGCCAGAATGGACGCCCTGCGCATCGAACGCGAACAACAGGCGGAGGCACTCCGCCAACAATGGGAAGCGGACCGGGCGGAACGAGCGGCGGCACTCGAAGCGCAACAGTTGGAGCGGGAGCGCCGCACGCAGCAGATGATCGCCGAACGGGAGGCTCGCAACGCAGCCTTGATCGAATCCACGCGTCTCGGTCGGGAAGAATACATGCGGGACCTCCAGGGCCGACTGGACGAGGCCATGTCCACCCCACCGCCACCTGAGCAGCCGGAGTAAGCGAGAAAAGAGAACACGATCCTCGCCTTCCTGATTCTGTTAGCCCCCGCTCGCCGGTAGAGTCGGTCCTTGCCGACAAGGCGTCGGCGTGGCCACAGTGGCGCAGGAGGTTGTTGATGGACGGAAAGGCGATTCTGGAGCGGCTGGAGATGTCCCGCAGGGAACTGCTCGATCTCTCCTACCGGAACCGACTCCTGAACTATCGCGAACTCGCGGCCCGTGGCGTCCAGGTCGTCGACGAGCTTTCGGCGGAGGTGCTGCGCATCCTCTACGCGGAGCAGAAACCAATGACCTTCGCCCCGCTTCCGGAACCCCAGGAGGGTGAGGCGGAGCAGGCGACTGACGAGGACGACCTGCTCGAACAGTTCCTGGCCAGCCACCGCGAGGCGCAGGCTGTGAATGTCGAAGTTGAAGTTGACGGGGTTGCGGAGCGGCATCGGGACCGCATCCTGCAAACCAAGTACCTCGACTCGGTTCTCGAACGGCGCCTGCTGAACACCTACTACCTCGCCCGGTCGTCGATCGAGGAGCAGGGCGTCAACACCCTGTTCCTCGCGCTGGGCATGCTGAAATGGATCGACCCCGCCCAGCCGGGCAAGCCGCTGGAGGCGCCCCTCGTTCTGCTGCCCGTCGAGTTGCAGCGCAAAAGCGCACGCGCCGAGTTCACTCTCCGCTACAACGGCGACGAACTCGGCGCCAATGTCAGTTTGCAGGCGAAACTGAAGAGCGACCTCGGCATTGACTGGCCTATCTTCAATGATCCCGAATCGCCCTCGGATTTTGACATCGCTGCTTACTTCGAGCAGTGCAGGGCCGTCGCCGCGGAACAGGACGATTGGCGCGTGGAACCCAATGCCATCCAGCTTGGCTTCTTCTCGTTCCATAAGTATGTCATGTACCGTGACCTCGACCCGAAGGGCTGGCCGGAATCGGCCCAGATCGAAGGGCACCCGGTCGTTTCGGGCCTGCTGGGCGACGCAGGCTTCCCCCGCGAAGAGCCGGTCATTCCCGGCAACACACCCCTCGACGAGGTGCTCGACTATCGGAACGTCTTTCACGTCATCGAAGCCGACAGCTCGCAGGCGGAGGTCATCGCTGAAGTCGCGAGCGGAAAGAGCATGGTGATCCAGGGCCCGCCCGGCACGGGGAAGTCGCAGACCATCACGAACCTCATTGCCCAGGCAGTGGCAAAGGGGCAGTCCGTTCTCTTCGTGGCCGAAAAGCTCGCCGCCTTAGAAGTCGTGAAGCGCAGGCTCGATAACCTGGGGCTTGGTGACGTGGCCTTGGAACTGCACAGCAACAAGGCCAGCAAACGCCAGGTACTAGAGACCCTGCGCGAGACGTGGGAACAGGGCGCGCCGAAAGATCCAGGCTTTGAAGAACTCTACCGGCAGTTCACCGCCTCCATGAACGAGCTGAACCGCCATGCCGCCGAAATCAACCGGCCCGTCTTCCAGTCGGGCCGCTCGCTCTACCTGATCTTCGGCCGCATGATGGCGCTGCGCCGCGCGCTGGACGCAGAGACACCGCCCGCCTTGGGGATCGAGGGCTGGACCGAGTGGAGCGGCGAGCAGTTCGACCATGCCTCTCGGCTGGCGGAACAGTTGGGCATCCTCGTAAAGGAAATCGGCCTGTTGGCCGAACATCCTTTCCGAGACGCCCAGGTGACCGCGGTATTGCCGCACGACTTGCCGGAAATCGCAGCCGCCGCACGGGAAACCGACAACGCGCTCGACGAGTTCCTGGGCGCCATCCGTGCGCTGACCGGCGACCTGGGAATCGAGCGTGAGGTTTCCCTGCAAGAGGCCGACGAGCTCGCGGCCCGCTTGATCTCCATGGCCGACTGGCCGGACATGACGGGACTGGCTACGGCGCATCCTGCATGGGCCTCCCAGAAAGAGAAGATCGAGCGGACCATCCAGAGCATCGAGATGATCCAGTCGACGACAGCGGAACTCGGCGCCGAACTCACCGATGCGGCCTGGTCGGACCCCGATGTCGAGGCCCTGCACAAGTGCCTCGGCGAGTACACGGGCAAGTGGTACCGATGGATCTTTCCGACTTATCGCGCTGCCTCGAAAAAGGCGGCGGCCCTCTGGAGAATCCGCCCACCCTTCCGGCTGGAGCGCAGGTTGGCTTGTCTGGAATCGATCCTGAAGATCCGGCCGGCGCGGGCGAACGTAGAGACGAACCAGCAGGCGATGCGCGTTCTCTTCGGGGTCTACTGGCAGGGGGAACAGTCGAAGGTGGAGACGCTCCGATCGATCAGCCGATGGCTGCACGAACTCCACACCAGCGGGCTCGCCACAGACCTCGTGAATGCGCTGGCGGAAAGGCTTGCTGCCGGGCGTTCGGCCAAGGCCCTCGCCGGGCGTGTCGATGCCCTGAAAGTCTGCGGGGCCCGCTATGACACGTTCCTGGACGCACTCACGAAGCGCCTCGAAATCCGGCAGCGCCTCGACGACCCAGACCGCACCTTCCGCAGCAATTCTCAGTATGGCCCGGAACGGTCCTTCGGGCCTGCTGAAGCAGGTACTACGAACGGTTTTCCGCCGGGTTTTCGCCCGTTTGTAGTCCCGCCTTTAGGCGGCAAGAGCCATACTGAGAATTGCTGTACCTTCCGCGACTACCCACCGCAAACACAGAAGTCCCTGCTGATAGCCTGGGCGCAAAACCCCGCCGCGCTGTTGCCGATCTCGCGCTATAACGCCATGCGAAGCGTTCTCAAAGAACATGGCCTGCTCCCGCTCATGGCCGCGGCCTCCGCCTGGCCCGCCGCGGGCGCGCTGCTCCGCGACTTGCTGGAGTATCGCTGGTGCGAGGCGCTCCTCAAAGCCTACCTGCTGGCGCATCCCGGCGTGAACCAGTTCAGCCCCGGCCTCGCGGACCGCTGGGTCGCGGAGTTCCGCCAGGCCGACGTCGCTTTCCTGCAGCGGAACCGCGTACGGGTCCTGCGCGAACACCACGCGCGGCTGCCCTCCCGTCACGGCGGCGCGGGCGAAATGGCCATCCTCAACCGGGAATTCAACAAACGTGCCCGCCACATGCCGATCCGCAAGCTCTTCACCGAGGCCGGCCGCGCCATCCAGCGGGCCAAACCCGTCATGATGATGAGCCCCTTCTCCGTCGCCACCTACCTTCCGCGCGGCACGCTGCCCTTCGACCTCGTCATCTTCGACGAAGCCAGCCAGGTCCGCCCCGTCGACGCCTTCGGCGCCATCGCCCGCGCGCGGCAGGTCATCGTCGTGGGCGACAGCCGCCAGCTTCCGCCCACCACCTTCTTCGACCGCATGCAGCCCGAAGAGTTGGAGGAAGAAAGCCAGACCCGCGACATCGAGAGCATTCTGAAGCAGTTCGACGCCAAAGGCGCCTTCAGCAGTATGCTCCGCTGGCACTACCGCAGCCGGCACAACTCCCTCATCGACTACTCCAACCACGGCTTCTATGGAGAGCGCCTCACCGTCTTCCCCGCGCCGCACGCCGAGCGCAATGCTGCCGGCCTCAGCTTCGTTCATGTCCCCGACGGCGTCTACCAACGCGGCAAGGCACGCGCCCGCAACCCCATCGAGGCGCAGCGCGTTGCCGACCGCGTTATGGAGCACGCCCGCACCCGGCCCCATCTATCGCTCGGTGTCGGCGCCTTCAGCGTCGCACAGATGCAGGAGATTCTCGACTGCGTCGAAATCCTCCGTCGGCAGAACCCCGACTGCGAAGCCTTCTTCTACGCCCATCCCGACGAACCCTTTTTCGTAAAAAACCTGGAGAACATCCAAGGCGACGAACGCGACGTCATCTTCATAAGTGTCGGTTACGGGCGCGACGAGAATGGATCATTGTTAATGAACTTTGGACCCTTGATTAAGGAAGGCGGCGAGCGGCGCCTCAACGTATTGATCACCCGCGCCAAGCTCCAGTGTGTTGTCTTCTCCAACTTCACCGCCGACCAGATCGACCTGAACCGCACGCAGTCCGAAGGCGTCCGCCACCTCAAAGCCTATTTGCAGTTTGCCGAAAAAGGACGGCTCGCGGTCGCTGCCCCCACTGGCCGCGAACCCGACAGCCCTTTCGAAATCGAAGTCGCCTCGGCCCTCCGCACTCTCGGCTATGATGTCCATCACCAGGTCGGCTCCGCGGGCTATTTCATCGACCTCGCCCTCGTCGATCCCACTACCCCGGGCCGCTACCTGCTCGGCATCGAATGCGACGGCGCGACCTATCACAGCTCACGCTGGGCGCGGGACCGCGACCGGCTCCGCCAGATGGTATTGGAGGGGCTCGGCTGGAGTATTCACCGCATCTGGAGCAAGAGCTGGTTCGAAGACCCGGCAACTGAACTCCGCAAAGTGAAAGAGGCTATCGAGCGCGCCGCCATTCCGCCCGCGGCAACCGTGCCGGATCTTAAGACCGCGCCCCCACCGCCACCCGTTGCGGTCATCGAGCGCGAAGCGCCGGCGCATACCGATTCAGAATTGGACGAACCGCTGCCCTATCGGATCGCCGAACTGCGCGGTCCTGCCGGCGTCACCGATTTCGAGTCAGTCAAAGGCCGCGATATCGCTGCTTGGTTGCAGAAGGTGATTGAGGTCGAGGCTCCCGTACATATTGAAGAAGCCATGAAGCGGGTTCTATCGGCTTCTGAAGTCTCTCGGCTCGGCTCTCGAATCCGCGCTACATTTGAAGAGGCCCTGCAAGACCTCGCGCGCAAAGGCCGTATCCGTTTGGAGGGCGACTTCGCATGGACGCCCGACGCCACCACTGTTCGCGTTCGCGACCGTTCCGATCCCCGCGTATCGAGCAGGATCGAGCATGTCCCGCCCGAGGAACTTGAGCGAGCTTTTCGGATGGTCGTCTCCGCTTCCTGCAGCATTCAGCCCGAGGATCTTTTCCGCGAGACTCTCCGTATGTTCGGCATGGGGGCATTGACACATGGCCGCCGCGACCATCTCGAAACCGCGTTGCAAAAAGCGATCGCCGCCGGCCTTTTTCAAGAGCAAGGCGACCGCATCGTCGCAGCCTCCGCGGGCCCAGCCCACTCGTAATCAAAGGCCGAGGCCCGGAACAAAAGGGGGGCTGTGCTGTCTTGTTCACGGAGCGGCTCCGCTTCCGGAGCCGGACACCTTGTTGTCGTGCCGATTATCCAGTTTCAGGGCCTCCTTCCAGTTGTCGCCGTGAGATCCGAAAACAGCCTTAATTTAGTGCCATTCGACCCGAATCCAGATTGATCGGGAATTGGGTTGCGACATTGGGATCGGCGGATCTCTTGTTTCCGCTTTTCGTCCCCTGCTTTTCCCGTATGCTCCTGCACCCATGATTCGCATCCTTCATGTAGGCGACGTGGTCGGGAGCCCAGGGCGCTCTGCTTTCGGCCTCGGTCTCGCCGAGCTACGCGCCGAGCGACCGATCGATGTCGTGATCGTCAACGCGGAAAACTCCGCAGGGGGTCGTGGCCTCACCCCCAAACTCGCCGACGCCTTCTTCGAGGCCGGCGCCGACATCCTTACCCTCGGGGACCACGCATGGGATCAGAAGGAACTGATGCCCCATCTATCCAGCGAAAAGCGCATCGTGCGCCCCGCCAACTTCACTGCCGCCGCGCCCGGCCAGGGCTACGCCGAAGTGCAGACGGCCACTGGCGTCGTCGGCGTCCTGCAGGTCATCGGCCGCGTCTTCATGCACCCCAGCGAATGCCCCTTCGCCGCCGCAGACCGCGCGATCCAGAGATTCAGCCCGGCCGTGCGCGTTATCATCGCCGAGATCCATGCCGAGGCCACTTCGGAGAAGATCGCCTTTGGGCGCCACCTCGATGGTCGCGTCAGTTCCGTGGCGGGCACCCACACACATGTGCAGACCGCCGACGAACGCATCCTGCCCGGCGGTACCGCCTACATTTCCGATCTCGGCATGACCGGCCCCACCGAATCGGTGCTGGGCCGCTCCATCGAGCCGGTCCTCCGTAAATTCCGCACCGGTCTACCCGGCACATTTCCCGTGGCAACCGGACCAGCCGCTTTGCAAGGTGTGCTTCTGGAGATCGACGAACGCACCGGCAAGGCACGACGCATCGAGCGCGTGAACCGTGTGCTTACTTCTTAGGCTGCGTCCGCTCCAGAATCTCCGAGAGCACGGGAAAAGCATGACCGGTTCGAGCCAGCGCGCGCCGGAACATATGCAGGGCCGGCCCGATGTGCCGCGCAAACCCTTCGTTGCCGGGCAATTGCGACAGCCGCGCATAGGCGCCCAAGGCCTGCGCCATGCGCTGGGCTGCGCCTGCCCAGAAGACCGGCGCCTCCACGGCGCCTTCGGGCCAGAGCTCGGCATAGGTGCCGCGTAGCGACTCGATCAGCGATAACGAAAGGGATGCATACGGATCGCAGAGCAGCGATGCCAGGTCGTATGCCGCCGGGCCCAGGCGCATTCCCTGGAAGTCGATGAAGGCTGGGCCTTTCGGCGTCAGAAAGATGTTCGTGGATTGCAGATCACGATGCAACAGCACCTTTGGCTGGCGTAGCAGCACCTTCTCCATCTGTCGCAGTTCCTCCAGCGCAGCGGCGATATTCGTTTCCGCTTCGCTTATTCGCGCGCGTAGAAAATGCTCCGCGAACCATTCCCGCTCCCAGCGATAAAGACGCGGGGTGAAGGGCGGCATCAGCCGGACTCCGGCCGCGGCGCGGGCACCTTTTCGATGTAACAGCACCACCTGCTCCAGCACCTCGCGATAAAGTCGCTGCTTTTCCACAGCGCTCGCCCTTCGCAACGCCTGCGACAGATCGGAATCGCCGAGATCCTCCAGTAACGAAATACTCAGTTCCGGTTCGTCCGCGAGCACGCGCGGCACGCGCAGGCCGATAGACCGAAGAAGACGCGCGTGCGGAACATACGATTCGTTTTCAGGCCGCGCCCGATCGTAACGAACCAGCATGGCCCGCCGATCGCCCGACCTTAACCGCACAAACTGGCGGGCTGAGCCGCGCGGAACGCCGAAAGAGGCCACCGTCTTCTCCGGCCTCCAGCCAACGCTGCGCAACATGGCGCATTCGCCCGGAAGCAGGGACTCTTTTGCCGTCATGGCCAGACGCTCTATGCGGCCCTCGACGCGGGTGTTCGGCGCGACCACCACATTGCGTGCCTCGCCACCCGCTTCAAGCACCACTCCTTCGAGCAGCACCGCGTTATGCGCCGAAGCGCCCGGCGCCGCGACCACATCCGGGCCTGCGGAAAGGAAGCCCGAGAATCGCGCGCCGGTCTTGCATAAAGGACGAGCTGCTCTGGCTTCCTGATAAAGCGCAGCACCGCGAGAACCGTGCTGTGCAGCCTGTTTCACCTCGCGGTGCGCTTCCAGAAATTGTTCGGGTGTCCCGATATCCGCCCAATAGACGTTGCGCGGTGACAGCCCCCCGACTCGCATACCGTTTTGCATGGCCTGTTCGTAGGCAGAAATGATCGAAGAAAAGCCATCGCCCTCGATGAACTGCAAGATTCGCATATCGAAATAGTGAAGCCCACAGAACGTATAGGTGCCCGGTGTGCCCGGCCGCTCGGATCGAAAAGAGCGAATGACGCCCTCTCGCATTTCCACCGTGCGCGGACCCTGCGTTGCGTGGAGCCAGAGCAGGGCGATTGTCTCATCGTCCAGACCGCAGCGGAAGAACGGCGGCGGCGCAAGATCCGCAGCGGCATCCGCGTTCAGCATCCAGCAAGGAGCTTCGTCCAGAAACCAGGCGGCACGCTTCAAGACACCACCCGTGCCGAGGATCTCAGGCTCATACGAGAAGGAAACCGCAAGACCGTCATGAGGGCGAGTGCGTAGATGGTCCCAGATCTGGTCCGCATGGTGGTGCCCGTTCACCAGCACCTCGCGCACGCCCCAACTGCGCAAGAGCCGCAGCGCGTGCTCCAGCATGGGCACGCCCCACAGCGGCAACAATGCTTTTGGAATGCGCCGTGTCAGCGGGAGCAGCCGGGTTCCGTAGCCCGCGGCAAGCACAACGGCGCGGCGTGGTCTACGTTCATTCATAGAGCAGGCACTCGTTACGCTCCGCCTTAAATGTGGCGCGGTCCTGTTGCCATTGTGCCTCAAGCTCGGCGATCGGCACACCTTCTATCAAGGCAGCGCGCGGTGTTGGCGAGCCACACAATTGATCGAAAAACTCCGGCCGCGTTCCCGGCGCACTCCAGAGGACTTCCTGCCCGTAAAGGTCCTGCAACGCCTGCAACGCAAGGAAGCCGGTCGCAACAGGCCGGAACAGCGTCGCGTCGGTGACCACAAACCGGATACCGCGCAGCAGCACGCCATCGGCGCTGACGTATTCATGCGGTGTCACCCGTACCCCGGATGGAGCCACCGCGTTGATCTTTCGCGCCACCCGTTCGCCGTCCATCCACGGTGCGCCCAGCACTTGGAACGGCAGCAAACCGCGCCGGTCGCAGTCGAGCGCGGGCAGCGCTTCGGTGAAGACCGTGATGGGATAACACCAGGCTGTTTCCCAGGAGCGGATGCCCGTCGATGGCGGCACCCAGGGTGGCGCGCCCACCGGGCGCTGCGGGTCGCGCGCCGCGCCAGCCATTGGGATGGTTTGCAGATCAAGGCCGGGAGACTCCCGTGTCGCTATCCAACGGGCCGCTTCCGATGGGGTCATTCCATATACAAAGGGCGCCGCCACTTCGCACACAAAACTTTCGCAGCCTTGGCCCGGCATGGGCCCATCGAGCGTGGCGGGGAATGGGACGGGCCGGTCGGTGACGATCACGGGCAAGCCTGCGAGGTCCGCGGCCAGTAGGACGCGGCGGAGCGTCGAAACGAAGGTGTAACAACGCACCGCGAGGTCTTGCAGATCGACAATCAGCACGTCGAGGCCGTCCAGCATGGACGCTGTCGGGGTTCGGTGCTCTCCATAGAGAGAGTAAATCGGAATGTCCCAGCGCGGGTGCCGTGACGAATCGACCCGGTCGCCAGCGCCGCCTTCTCCATAAAGACCGTGCTCGGGCCCGAAGAGCGCGGCCAGCTCCGCGCCGCCCCAGTCTCGCAGCCGTTGCGGAGACCAATCTCCGTTCGCGCATAGGCTGGCCGGATGGGCCAGCAAACCGACGCGTTTGCCGCGCAGCCGTTCGCTTTGCTCCTGGATAAGTCGATCGAAGCCGATGGTGAACATGCGTTGCTCTTTACTGAGTGGTTTTCTTGTTCGGAGACGGGAACCTTATCAGTCCGCGCGGCCTAGTCCTAGCGGGTTGTTGTGTTTGGGAGGTGTGATTCGCATTTGCATAGAGATCACGAGGCCTATACTCCAAGTAAGTGAGTAAGACCGATTATTGGAAACGCCGCGCGCGGCGGCTTACGGCAACAGTTTTCGATGTCGCGATCCTATGTATATTCGCGCTCTGGGCCTATGGCCATTTCCTTGGCCATAGTGTCTCGAATCGCTGGGTGCGCGCGTTGTACCTGATCCCGGCGCCGGCTGCTTTCTTTTCGGGCATCGCCTGGTTCATCGTGCGAGGGCGGCGCGCCCCGGTCGCGATGCGTTGGCTGCTGAGCACATTTCTGTTTGTGTCCGGTTGGATCTTCCTCGGCGTCGATATGGCGTGGCATTGCAGGATGAGCCCTGTGGAGGAAGAGGCGCTGCGGGTCGTGCATTGGAATCTCGCGCGGCCGCGCGCCGACAACGAGTCGGTTTGGGCGGCGCTGCGGGAAGAGCAGGCGGCTATCTATGTGCTTGCCGAACGACCGCTCGGCCCGGTTGAAAAGGATGCGCGGCGGCTGGACCTGGCTTCCGGCTATGGCGTTGCGTGGGGAGAACTCTCCGTCGTGTCGCGCTACCCGTTGGAGGTGCTGGAGAGAAGGTATACCGGCGTCGGTTCCATGCTCGGCCTGCGCGTGATGTCGGAAGACGGGGAGTTGGTGTTGATTGCCGTCGATGCCTATTCCCATCCGCTGCTCAACCCGCAGCCCCTTGTTCGCGCGATTGTCGAATGCGCGGAAGAATATGGGGACGGTCTGCCGGTGATCGTCATTGGCGATTTTAATACGTTGCGTGGCTCGCCGCTCTTGGCTGAGCTGCGCGAATGTTTTGACAACGCTTATGAAACAGCCGGGTGCGGGTGGCCCTACACCTGGCCCACGCCGATCCCACTGTTCTCCATCGACCATACATGGGTGAACGAACGGGTGGAGATACAGCGTTACCGGCTGCGGGGCGGGCGACTGAGCGACCACGCGCGGCAGGTGTTGGACGTGCGCCTTCCCGCCGTCTACGAACGGCCGGCCGGCGGCTCATAGAGAAACTCCGGAGGCACAGGATTCACGCCCTCCCACGCAACGCGCCGGAAATACTCCGGATCTGTGTTGCCTTCGGAGTTCACAAGCAGCACCTGCGAATCGGGGCCGAGCCCCAGTTGTTCCCGCAGCACCGCGCCATGCGGCGATTCCATGATGAACATGAGCGCCCCCAGCGTGACCGCACCAGACTCCCCGGAAATGACTGGCGGGTCGCCCGCAAGAGGGATGCCATACACCCGCATGCCTTTCGCGGCCACGTAGTCCGGGCAGGCCATGAAGACATCCGCGCAATCCCAGAGAATTTTCCAGGCGATCGGGCTCGGCTCGCCACACGCAAGGCCAGCCATGATGGTGTCGAGCGCCCCCGCCATGTTATGCGGTTCGCCGTCGGCCGCGCGTGCGGAGCGCAGCAGGCAATTGGCGTGGAGCGGCTCCACCACCACCGAGATGGGGGCCTCCTTGCCGAAGAGCATGTGGTAATAGCCGATGCCCGTTGCCGCCAATGCGCCGACGCCCGCCTGCATGAAAAGGTGGGTGGGGCGGATCAGCCCTTGACCGGCAAGCTGCTCCTGCGCTTCGGAGAAGAGCGTGGTATAGCCCTGCATGATCCAGGAGGGTATCTCCTCGTAGCCTTTCCACGAGGTGTCGGAGATGATCTGCCAGCCCTCGCGCGCTGCGTCTTCGGCGACCTGTCGCACGGCATCGTCGTAGGTGCCCTTTACAACCGTGACGCGCGCGCCAAACTCCTCGATGGCCCGGATGCGCGCGCGGGAAGTGCCGCTGTGCACGTAGATGAAGGCCTTCAATCCCAGCGCCTTCGCAGCCCAGGCAACCCCGCGCCCGTGGTTGCCATCCGTCGCAGTAGCGAAGGTCAAATTGCCGAGGTGCTCACGCATCTCTGGCGACGTCAACTCGGAGAAGCTGATCTTGCGATCGTCGCTCAGCCCCAGCGTGCGTCTGGCCTGACGATAGATCGCGAACGAGCCGCCCAGCACCTTGAAAGAACTGATGTTCAATCGCACCGATTCATCTTTGACCCAGATACCGCCAAGCCCGAGCATGGCCGCCAGGTTACCGAGCCCTTTCAAGGGCGTGGTGCGGTAGCCCGGAATCTGGCGGTGAAAACCGCGCGCGGCCTGGGCAATGCCTGGCGGCAGGATGGCGCTCACCGCGGGCGAGCGTTCCAACGAACGCGCATTCGGGTTCTTCACCCATTCCAGAGGGGATTCGAGGTCTGTCGTCATTCGTTCGCGAACTCCAGCATTCAAGTATTGGACTCGTCGCTCGACTCGTTTGCGCGATCCGCCATGGCATTGAGCACCACCTGCCGGATTTCTTCCGGCAAGGCGCCCTGCCCCAATTCCAGACAAAGCTCACGCCCCAGGTCCAGTTCGGCGAACAGTCCCATGCACCGTTCGCACAATACATTGCGATCTACCGGAAACGGGGCACCCCGATCGAGCGAATCCATCTTCACGCGCAGCAGATCCAGGCAGACCTGACGGTCATAGGCGGGGGGTGGCGCCGGTTGTTTCGGCAGATTCGCTTCCAGTTCCTTGCGCACCCGCAGCCGAGCACGGTGCAACCTTGTCTTAACGGTTTCAGGGCGAAGTTCCAGCACGGCGCCGATCTCTTCGAGGCTCAGTCCAATCACATCTTTCAGAATGAGCGGAATCCGAAAGTCGATCGGCAGGCCCGCGATTGCGGATTCTACGCGGCGCAGCATATCTCGGTGGGCTGCCTCGTCGGAGGGCAGCTTGCCGCGGTCCTTCAGCAATACCTGCTCCGCAGCGCCAAAAGGCAATAATTCGTCGAGCGACTCCATGGTCTGCGGTTCGCCCGCACGTCGCCGGTGCATACGCTGGCAAACGCGGGAGGCGATCGTGTATAGCCATGTCGTGACGGCCGATTCGCCCCGATACTGGTCCCATTTTCGATAAGCCAGCAGGAACGTCTCCTGCACCAGGTCTTGTGCATCCGTGTGATTGCCGCAAAAGCGCAACCCCAGCCGATAGAGCCGCCCGCCCTGTTCGTCGAGCAGACGAGGGAGAGCCGCATCCCTTTCCAGCTCATGATAGGCGGTTTCGCTATGCGTCATCATTAGAGATTCTCCAACTCATCCGATACCGCCCTCAGGGGAAAGTGTACTTCCGGGCGCTTCCATCAGCCATCGCGGCACGAATGGACCGTGCCAATATACCGCGTATACTTCACCACTAGCCACCCATTCCGTCCATTCTTTCAACCAGCGCTTCAGATTCATTCGCTCATACCTTTATTAGGGACATACCATTTATTATCATCAACAGCTCGCACAATCCAAGAGTGGCAAGAAAGATCACGATGAACCAAAGAGAGCCCCATTATCGCTTCCAGGGACTCTCAACTTTTGGCTCTCCGGACCGGTAGAATGCGCCCGGAGCCCGCACTCAACTGCGAAATCGCTATGGAGCCTGCCATTACAAAGCCGGGCCCCATGCGAAGTCTAGCGCTGCACTGCGACAAGTTGTTCTTTGGCTGGTCGCAAGGCGCTTCTGCATCCTCGCTGAACGAGATGGTGGCAGCGAAGGCCTCTCGGCCTGATCTTGCGAGGGCGCAATATGAGCCCCCTGCGCTATGCCACCTCAATTGCCTCATGCCTCCTAGCGAAGCGCTGAGAGCGGTGAGGGCGCAGGGTTCTTATCCAGGCAGCGTAATCACCTGCTGTCGCAGGTCTCTTGCGGTATACAGATCCCCCAGCGTCGTCTGACGCAACGGACGTGCTCCCGTCTTACGCTTCGCTCCAAACCAGTCACGATGCGATGCGAACACACCCTCCACAAACTCGCGGCTCCCCAGCACAACACCGTCACTGAAGTAGCGCACCCGGCAACGCAGCAGTTCGCCCGCACTCAAACGCCCCCCGGACTCCAGTACCGCCTTCACGCGCTCCGCGGATACCCCAGCACGCCCTTCCCGGCGTTCCCCCTGCACATGCAGATGCTCACGGTACCCAGGCCCCGCCCAGCGCCAGCCGCTG
>SLOV01000397.1 GCA_007132345.1 Kiritimatiellia bacterium | reverse complement strand
TTGGGGCGGGAACCAGAAAGGGATCGACACCCTACTGCGAATGTGTGGTAATTGATCCACTTGCGGAGAGCTGCAAAGCAATGGCCACTGCCGAACAGATTAAAGCGCTTATACGCTCTCACCTGAGTGAGGACGATGAGCGTTTCTATACCCTCGCACTGCAGGTGGCGGCACACGAGGCGCAGCAGGGCCACACAGGGCTTGCACATGACATCCGTGTAATCGTCGACAAGAGCCGTAAGGCCCGGGGGGGGAATGCCCTGCTGAAGTTCCCCAGCGACTTGGCGGGTATGGTGATCTCGGAACAGGCGAATCTCCCGCTTTCCACGCTGGTGGTCTCTGACGAGCTCCACAACCGCATTCGGCGCATCGTGCATGAGCATCGGCAGCAAGATAAACTGAAGCGGCACGGGCTCGCTAACCGGCGGAAAATTCTTCTCGTTGGCCCGCCTGGCACGGGGAAGACGCTCACCGCGCAGGTAATTGCCCATGAACTCCGAATGCCGCTCCATACGATCCAGGTAGACAAGCTGGTGACTAAGTTTATGGGTGAAACCAGTGCGAAGCTCCGGCAGATCTTCGACCTGATCCGCGACGAGCAGGGGGTATACCTCTTTGATGAGTTCGACGCGATCGGCGGGGAGCGTTCCCGGGATAACGACGTGGGCGAGATGCGGCGGGTGCTGAATGCCCTGCTACAATTCATTGAGCAGGATGCTTCGGATAGCCTGATTATCGGGGCGACCAATAATCCGGGGCTCCTGGACCGGGCCCTGTTCCGCCGCTTCGATGACGTGCTGCACTATGCCCTTCCGGATGAGTCGGCCCGCCGCAGGCTGGCGGAGAATGTGCTTGGAACGTTCAAAGGGCGGTTCGCCTGGGAATCGATACTGGCGGAGAGCGCGGGATTGAGCCATGCGGAACTTGACCATGCCTGCCGCGATGCCATCAAGGAGGCAATTCTCAACGACCGGCAGAAGGTAGACAGGCAGGTTTTGCTTCAAGCGCTTCGTGAGAGAAGGCAAACCCACGAGCGAAGATGACGTATGGCCCGCGAACATTTTCCGCATCTCTTCCTGCCTGGCCCCTCTAACACGCGGGAGGACTACAGAAACCCCAGGCGAGCAAGTGGCCCCAAACGGAAAGCCCAGGACCGGGCTTCTCATGCGGCGCATGTTCAGCAGGCATTGGAATCCGCATGGCAGCAGGCACAGGCGCGGCAGGCAGTGGCTCACGCCTCAAGCCGGGGTGTCTATCTCGAGTTTCATAGTGAACCAGGTTTTGACCTTGCCCTGAAACAGTTGGACGCCAGGCGCTCGGGCATACGGCTTTTGAATGTCCACTCCGAAGGGGAGGGACAAAGCAAGGTGACCAAGGCAACGGTCTTCATTCCTCAAAGCAAGAGCGCATACTTTCTACAGAAGGCGGCCGCCTACGCCGCTGAGAGCAATCGGCCGAGGGCAGACGGCAGCTCAACGCCAAAGAATGCGCCTTTGATTGAAAGCATTGGAGATGTCCGCGCGGCCATGCTGGAGTCTGCATTCTGGCAGGATTCGTTGGATCAACTCCCTGGCGATCATCCGGATTGGGTAGAGGCATGGTTGAGCAGCGAAGATCTCGGTGTGATTGAAGGTTTTCGGCGGACCTGCGAGGCTCAAGGCATTGAACTCGGAGAAGGGGTGCTCTCGTTCCCGGAGCGCACCGTGCTCCTCATACTGGCCAACCGCAAACAACTTGAAGCCTTGATCGAGCACTCCGATGCTGTTGCTGAGTTCCGCAAGGCAAGGGCGGTCGCCACATTCTTCGTTGAGCAGGAGAACGCCAAGCAGGTGGAATGGGTGAAACAACTGCTGGAGCGAACGACGATCAATCGCGACGATGAGGTGTGCGTCCTCGTGCTCGATCATGGGGTCAACAATGGCCATCGTCTTCTGGCTCCGCTTCTACCCGACGAGGATTGTCATGCCGCCGATCCGCAGTGGGGGGCGCAGGACGACGACGGCCACGGCACTCTGATGGCGGGAACCGCGGCGTATGGTGATCTCCTGGAACTCCTCAACACAAGGGTTCCTATCGTTGTCCGGCATACTCTTGAATCGGCGAAAATCCTTCCGCCACCGCCCGAACAGAACCCCAAGCGGCTATGGGGGCATTTCACGGCTCGCGGTGTTAGCCGCGCTGAAATTCAGGCCCCGCATCGTAGACGAATCATATGCATGGCCGTCACAAGCAGCGACGATCTTCATCAAGGCCGTCCTTCTTCTTGGTCTGGGCAGATTGACGAACTCGCGTCTGGTTACGCGGACGATCGTAAACGGCTCTTCATCATCAGTGCAGGAAATATAGAGGACCCCGGGGAATGGAAGCGCTTTCCTGAGTCGAACATAACCCATGAAGTCCATGATCCAGCGCAGTCGTGGAATTCCCTGAGTGTGGGAGCGTACACAGATAAGACGAAGATCACGGATTCAATCTTGAGCCGCTACAGCCCCATTGCTGATGCTGGAGATCTTTCTCCCCACTCGGTGACTTCTGCAACATGGCCTGACCGCAAATGGCCGATCAAACCCGAAGTGCTGTTTGAGGGCGGCAACGTCGCCAGAGGACCGAATGATTCGGTCCTTAACGCCGACGACTTGAAGCTGCTCTCGACCTACTACAACCCTCAGGTTGCGCAGTTCGCCGGGTTCGAGGCAACGAGCGCCGCCGCGGCGCAAGCGGCCTGGATGGCCGCGCGCCTTCAGGCCGCGTATCCGAATGCCTGGCCCGAGACGATTCGCGCGCTGATCGTGCACTCCGCTGAATGGACGGACGCCCAGAAGCGGAGATTTCTGAGAGGAGATACGAAGACGGACTATTATCGCCTGGCCAAGATCTGTGGGTACGGGGTGCCCAATCTTGAGCGGGCCATCTCATGCGCCGCCAACGCACTCTCGTTGATATCGCAAGCGACCTTGCAACCTTTTGGCAAACTTGCCACAGCGTCCCGCTATACCTCCAAGGAGATGCATCTGTACCGCATGCCCTGGCCAATTGATGTGCTTCGTGATCTTGGCGAGCTTGCTGTTCAGATGCGAATCACCTTGTCTTATTTCATTGAGCCCAGCCCAGGGGCTGTTGGTTGGAAAGACCGCTATCGATACGCCTCCCACGCACTCCGGTTCGAGCTGAATGGGCCCGATGAACGAGAAACCGAATTTGTCCAGCGCATCAATCGCCAAGCTCGCGAAGAAGATGAGCATCCCGGCACTTCGGGACCTACTGAGCACTGGAGTCTGGGCGAGGCCCGGAACGTAGGTTCACTGCACTCGGACATATGGTCTGGAAAAGCAGTTGATCTGGCAGGCTCCGATTTGGTCGCTATTTACCCTGCTAGTGGCTGGTGGCGGGAGCGGTACCACCTGGGACGCTTTAACCGGGAGACGCGTTATGCCCTGATCGTCTCTTTTTCGCTGCCCGAACAGGACATTGATATTTACACGCCCATTGCAGCACAGCTCGGAATTCCCGTGCCAATAGAGATCACCATATAAAGGCCCTTTCTGACGCTTTCGATGTCCTAACTGCCGTGGATATCGCTCCCTTGCCGCCAATTGCAGCGCCGATCCTGCTGAAGACCTGGGGAAGAAGGGGTCACGATGTACCGCTGCGGGCAATGACCAGGATGGGCAGGCGGACCAAGGCGCAAGACGGCTACGGTTCGGGGAATGGCGCAGAGGTTGTGAAGGCCTTGATTCGAGAGCAAGGGTAAGGGGTCGTACCGAACATCCTGACATCGGAGCGGAAAGGGGCGAGGGGTCTGCATGCAGATGAAAGCCCATTTGCCAGAAGTCCACCGCCTTCGGCTCAGGAGGTGATGCTGACACAGAGGGGCGGAGGGGAGTGTTCTGAGGCGGCGTTCCCGCTGGACGGGGCGATTCCTCTTTTACGCGATCTGGAAAGCCTCCTCCTTGGTGCTGTGTGGGGATGAGGCAGCAGATATGAGGAAGAAGGCGACATAAAGGAGATCAAGTGCTCCCCTGAAGCGGCGGAAAGGCGGCACGGCCGCACTGGTGGCCGAGGTGCGGGATCTGATTCGAATGGCACTAAATTAAGGCTGCGGCTCAGCGGGACGCTTCGCCCTACCTTCCTGCGCAAGTGTCTGATGGGTAGGGCGAACCGTCCCCGGTGAGCCGCACGGGCGCCGTCCGAAATCGACCTTAAGTTAGTGCCATTCGGTTCACAACCCGTCCCCCCGGAGCCCAACGGCCAGACGGGTTTTGGCCCTGACCCCAACGGGGTCAAAGAACATAGCCCGGTGCGAAGCGCCGGGATCACGGTTTCGAAAGAAGAGCACGTCGACCCTGTAGGGGGCGCAGAACTCGAGCTTCATCCCTTTGTCGCCCCTCTTTGTCCAAGCCCTTTGTCGGATATCCGCAGCGAATCCCGACAAAGAGGGGCGACAAGGAAGGGCGACAAAGGGCGAGGTTTGCGGTGCGATGGAAGTTCTGGCCCGCATTTCTCACCGCCCGGTGAGAAATGCGCCCCTTCGGGGCCGTGATGGCCCCGCCGTGCGGGGCCAAACGGGGCGGGCCCGCAGCCCTTCAGGCGTGCTGCTGAGGTAGGACGGGATCACATCCCGTCCCCCCGGAGCCAATGCGGCGATTCGCGAGCCGCCCACGGGCTTCGTGCTGATGGGCTTTGGGAGACGGGATGGGATCCCGTCTTACGGGGAGCAGGCACCCTTACTCGCCTACCCTTACTCGCCTACCCTTACTCCATACCCTTACTCCTACTCCTACTCCTACTCCTACTCCTACACCTACTCGTACACCCAACTCTTCCCCGCCGCCCGATCCGCAGATCCCGCAAGCCCCCTCTCTCCCATTCGTGGGGTTGTGGCCAGTGGCAGTGGCGGCGTCGGGGCTCTCGACGAAGGGAGCGGAGGGGAGGGTGCCGGCTTGCTGGAGGAGGAAGTAGATCTGACCGCCGAATTGGCTGGGGAATTCGAGGGTGAAAACTGAACACCGAACACCGAACACCTTCCGCCCCCCTCACTCCGGCGCCATGCCGGGTGGCACCATGTCGGGATTCACTCTCGATCGCAGGCACTCGGGGCAGAGAGCGTTGTGAAAGAGGGAGGCGTCGCGTTGCGCCAGATACTCGTCCAAGCCATGCCACTCGGCACGGTCGTCTTTAATCTTTTTGCAGAGGCAACAGACAGGAACGAGGCTCTCCAACTTCCGAATATGAGCGAGATAAGAAAGGATGCGCTCCGCTGCGAAGAGTTGAAGATCCATTTCTTCAAAGACCAGGGGCTTGCTGAGAAAGGCGTCGACGCCCGCCTCCATCGCGCTGCGTTTTGTGCCCGCGCCCTCGCGGCCGGTCAGGAGAATGATGTAACAGTAGGTGTTCAACTCCATGCGGCGGAGCCGACGGGTGAGCTCGAGGCCGTCCATGCCGGGCATCATCCAGTCGCTGATCAAAACCGGGAAGGGCTCTGTTTTGAAGAGGGCGAGGGCCTCGTTCCCGTCCGCGGCCAGCACGGTGTCATGACCCCGCTGCTCCAGATACTCAAGGAGGAGCTCGCGCATGACAACGTCATCATCGACGGCTAAAACCCTCATCACATTGCTTTTGTCCCCTTGCGCTGGGGCACTGTCAACTCTGGACCTTCGCCAGGTTACAGAGGATATGGGTTGCTTCTTGGGTTGAATTCCCTCACGGGCAGTGCTGGAATGCGGACCTTCGTCTACCCCATGACCCCATCTTCAAACAACCTGGTGCCTCTCGGCAGAACTCGAATCGCGGCCATCTCGTTCGCGGTGGCCCTCTTTGTCTGGCTGCTCTACGCCTGGCCGCTTGCCTTGCACCTGCACGAGGCCATCCCGTCTTCGGCGCACAACATCGAAATCGGGCAGATGCGTGAAATGATCCCAGGCGATCATCTCCAGCTTCTTTACCATTTCTGGTTGCTGAGCGACATGCTGCGCGGTGAGACGCCGTTTTTCTACAACCTCTACGAGTTCAATGCCGGTGACGATCTGGCGCGATATTATCCCAGCCCATACTTTGTTCCTTTTTCGTTGGTCTACTCGCTCTTCTCTCTGGCGGGCAACCGGGCCCTGGCGTGGAATCTCGCCGGCTTTGTCTCCATCTGGGTCACCCTGGCATTCACCTGGCGGTTGGCCCGGCGTTTTGTGAACGACGAGGCAGCGGCGCTCTGCGCCTCGTTGATTTCGGTGACCTTCACCTTCCGCTGGGTCAAGCTGCTTGGCGGCAGCCCGGCGGGCTACGCGATGGCCCTCGTCCCGCTCGTGCTCATCGGCATGCATAGTGCCATTCGAAATCGATCCCTGGCAGGCGGCATCGTCGTGGGCGTTGGGCTCATGTTTACCTTATGGACCGATATCCTGACGTTCTACTTCCTCTTTCTTTATCTTCCCGTCTGGTGCCTGATCTGCGCGGTCGTGTCGGAGTCATGGATCTGGCGCGATCTTCGCACCTGGCTGCGCGCCATCCCGCCGCTGCTGCCTGTGCCTGTTTTCGTTGGCTTTGCGCTGGCGCTTCGGCGCCATTTCGAGCGCCAGCTCGAGGGCCGCTTGCTGGAGACGGGGCGGGAGTTGCGCGAGGTGGCCGGCTATTCCCCGCATTGGAGCGGACTGTTCCAATGGGAGAAACTGGGCGTCGACAATCATATCTTCATTGGTTTCGTCGTCGCATTTCTGCTCGGCTGCGGCGCGTTTGCGGTGCTGCTGCCGGGACGTTTCTGCCTCGAAAAGCGGAGGGCGCGCTGGGTTCTTCTCCTGCTGCTGGCCAGTGTCGCAGGAACGATCGTTCTGGCGCTCGGCACGCAGGGGCCGTGGGAAGGGCTGGCCCTGCGCGCGGCACGGCGGTTGATTCCGCGTTACACCTTGTTGCGCCTACCCGCGCGCATCTTCGTGCTCATGCCTTCGCTGTTGGCGGTGACCGTCGCAACCCTGCTGGCCGCGTTGCGGGCGCGCCTGCTGCGCGCTTTTTTCCGTAACGGCGCACTTCTTATCGCGGCCCTTGGCCTGGTGGCTGAGGGCCGCCTCCAGATCGAGGCCACGCTCTGCGTGCTTCGCGAAGAACAGGCGGCATACAAAGCGGTGGCCGAGTCCGCCCGACGGGAAGGGTTGCCCCCGCGTGCGGTCGTCGTACCGCTCTGGCCGGGCGACGCGGATCTCGCCGCCAACTATCTACACTTCGCCTCGCTCTACCGGATCAGGCTGGTCAACGGCTACAGCCCGGTTGTTTCCAGTAACTATTTGCAGAACGTCTTCCGTCCCTTGGAGAGCATCAACCAGGGCGCGCTTGACGAGGCGCAGATCGGGCAGCTTCTCGATTGGGGCATTTCGCATGTGTTGGTGCATGAGGACATGTTTCCCGAAAAAGTGAGCCCGTTCCCTGTGCAGATGACGTTGCACCGCTTTTTGACGCACCCGCGCCTGCGCCTGGATCGACAGGAGGAGACCGTGTGGTCCTTCCGTATCGAGCAGGAGCCGGCGCCGGCCAGATCCTTCGATGGCCCGGCTCCGCTCTATCTGCCGACCCGCTACTTCGAGGCGGAGCACATGCCGGTGCGGCAGGGCGAAGTGATTGCCGATGCGACGGCCGGGCGTGGTGCTTTCGTGCGACTCAGCGAGCCGGACGATGCGCTGGTCACGCCACCGCGTCGCGTAGCGCTGGACCCCACGCTGGCCTGGTTTCTGCGGGTGCGCGGGCAGGGGCGGCTTCACGTAACGGGTATCCTGGACGATGAACCGTTTGCCTCCGACCCGATCGACGTGGATAGCCAGGAATGGTCGTGGCTTGCCTGGCCGCTTGACTTGCCCGCGTTCGGCCCTGGCTCCATCGAACTCCGATGGGAACAGGGCGTTGTGGATATCGATGCAGTCTACATCGGTTCGCTTTCCTGGGAGACGCCGCGTGAAGGAGAAACCATCGAGTGGCCCGCCAACGGCTTTTTTCACGCCGGCCACAGCGAGCACCTGAGCGGCAGCGTCTTCCTCATTCCGCGCCGTGACCCAGACGGCGAGGTCTTCTATGCGCGGGTTCCTCCTTTGCCGCCGGGCGACTATGAAGCGCGATTGTTGAGTCGGGGTGGGGCGGATACAAACCAATCCATTGGCATCTGGCGCGCGGTTTCCAGTGCCGGCACCTGGGAAGTGCCGGTGCTCGGCGGCGAACAGACGACCCTGCTTTCCGTGCGCCAGGAGCAGGAGTTGCCAATGCGTCTGGCTTTCCGCTACGCTCGCGAAGCCGAAGTTGAGCTGATGGGTGTACAGTTCACGCGCCTTGCCACGACGGGAACCGCCTCCAGACAGCGCATGGAAGAAGACAACGAAGAAACCGCGGATGGAAGCCATGAGTGATCTGCAAAAATTCGACCTGGGCCCGCTACGCGTGTATGTGGTGCCGACCCTGTTCGACAACTACAGTTATCTGCTCGAATTCGAAGGTGGACTCGCCGTGGTCGACCCGCCCGACGCCGAACGCATTCTGGAAGTCTGCGAGGCGCTGCGCCTGAAGCCGACCCACATTCTCAACACACACGCCCACGAAGACCACACAGCCGGAAATGCCGCGCTGAGGCAGGCAACCGGGTGCCGCGTGCTTGGGCCCGGCGGTGTGCCTATCCCGGAGGTAGACGAGACCTTTACCGATGGCGACGTTCTCCCACTTGGCCCGGCCCAGTGCCGTGTCATGGCGACGCCCGGTCATACGCGCGCCGACCATTCGCTGCTGTTCGAAGGAGCAGTCTTTACGGGCGACACCCTCTTCGTGAGCGGTTGCGGCAGGCTCTTCGAGTGCGATGCACCGACGATGTGGAAGTCCCTGATGCGGCTCCGGGAGCTGCCGGATGACACGCTGGTCTTCTGCGGGCACGAGTACGCGGAAGAAAACCTCGATTTCGCCTTGTCGCTGCTTCCCGACGACCCGGCGCTGCGTGCCCGGCGCGAGGAGGTCCGTGCCTTGCGCGCCGAGGGCCAGCCCGCGGTGCCATCCAAGATCGGCACGGAGAAGGCCGCAAACCTGTTTCTGCGCGCTGACGACCCGGCTATTCGCGCGGCCATTGGGCATGAAGTTGCCGACGCGGCTGCGGTCTTCGGGGACCTGCGCGCGCGCCGGAACCTTTTCTAAGATCGCCGCGAAAGGCACCTGTTATGGTTGAGATCGAACTGAGCCAAGGGCAAAGAAAGACAATCGGTACGGCCCTCACCTTGCTGAGCGCCAGCGTGATCATCGCGTTTGTCGGCGTGCTGCTCTGGTGTCTGGTCTGGCTCGTCAACCGATTCTCGGTGGTCTTTTTGCCCCTGGCCGTGGCGGCGGTACTGGCGCTGATGCTCAAGCCGTGGCATGTCTGGATCATGCGCCGCATCGGCCAGCGCCCCATCCTGGCGGTCCTCGTGCTCTACCTGGCGATCGGTATTCCGCTGGGGCTCTTTCTTGCGCTCTTTGGTGCCCGGATCTTAAGCGAAATCTCCGGGTTCATCCGGCAGATTCCCGTCTGGTGGGAAAACTTTCTGGAGCTGATTCGCACACACTTACCCGCTTTGAAGGAGTTGTGGGCACAACATGGAATGGGTGACAAAGCGAAGGGGCTGTTCGATCAGCATGGGGGAACCATCTTCCGCGGGGTGGGCGGGATAGGGGCCTGGGTCCTTCACATGTGGACCGCCGTATTCGGGTGGGTCACCGGGCTCTTTGGTTGGGCCGTGCTCCCGATCTATCTGGCCTTCTTCCTGATGGCCGAAAAGCCGGTGAGCCGGCAGCAGATGGTCGACGTGCTGCCTTTCCTGAAAGACGAGACCCGCGATGATGTGCTCTACCTTGGGGAGGAGTTCGTGAACATCCTCGTCGCCTTCTTCCGGGGCCAACTGGTCGTGGCCATGTTGCAGGGCCTGCTCTATGCCCTCGGGTTTTCCCTGGTGGGCCTGCAATACGGCTTCACCCTCGGCATACTGCTCGGGTTCCTCAATATCGTGCCCTATCTGGGCAGCATGATCGGCCTCGGCGTCTGCCTTCCGCTTGCGCTCTTCCAGGCGGGCGGCGGCTGGATGCTGATGCTGATTGTGCTCGGCGTCTTCACGCTCGTACAGACGATCGAGAGCTATCTGCTCACCCCGCGCATCATGGGGCAGCGCACCGGGCTGCACCCGCTGGCCATTATGGTGGCCATCTTCTTCTGGGGATCGGCCTTCGGGGGCATTATGGGCATGATCCTCGCGATTCCGTTGACGGCCTTCCTGGTGGTCTTCTGGAGGCTTGCCAAAGCCAAGTATATCAAGGCATTAGTGTGAGTGCACGGCAACGGGGGAAACAGGAATAGAAAACGATGAACCGAAACACGATCTGGGCGTTGGTGATTCTGGCGGTAGTGGTGGTGATCCTTATTGTGAACCGCGGGACGGTGAGCGTGGATCTGCTCCTCACGAGTATCAGCCTGCAGAAGTCCTTCGCCTTCCTGGGATTCACCGCCGTCGGCGTCTTGGTCGGCGTGCTCCTGAAATAGGTACGTCATTGCCTGCGCCCCTGGCGTGCCGCCGCGATTTACGATGACAAAGACCTGCATGGTGACTGGGGCGAGCGGCTTCTTGGGCCGTGCCGTTGTCCAACGCCTCGGTGTAGATCGACACGTTCACGGCGTGGCCTTCCGGCAGGCCGATCGGTTCGCGGCACTCGATCTCCGGAATCCCGATGAAGTGGCGGCTTACCTGCGCGCCCATCGCCCCGACGCCGTCGTGCACCTCGCCGCCTATCGGGACCCCGACTTCTGTGAGGAGCACCGGGACGAAACCTGGGCACTGAACGTGCGGCCGCTTGAGTCTTTCTGCGAATGGCTGCCGCCGGAAGTGCCGCTGCTCTTCGTCAGCAGCGACTACGTCTTCGACGGCAATCGCCCGCCTTTCAAGGAAGACGACCCGGTCTGTCCCATCAATGTGTATGGGGAATCGAAGGCCGCGGCCGAGCGCGTGGTGCTTCAGCGACCCGGCGCTACAGTGCTCCGCGTGCCGTTGCTTGTCGGCGCGGCGGCCAGCGTGGAGACCTCCGGCTTCATTGCGCAGATGTGGCAGGCGGTCAGAGAAAAGACCCCGCGTGTGGAGGACCACGTCATCGTGCGCTTCCCGACATGGATCCGTGACGTCGCTGAAGGTATCGCGTTCCTGCTCGACCACCGCGCGTCGGGCTGCTTTCACCTCAGCTCACTGCGTGGCGCGACGCGTTACGAATGGATGCGTGAATTCGCGGAGCTGGTGGGCGAGAGCGCGGACCACCTCTCGCCCTCAACAGAAATCGTGCCGCGCCGCGCGGCGCGGCCACTGAATTCTCAGTTGAACTCCGATCGCTTGCGAAGCATCGGTTTCGAGCATCTGACAGACTTCCGCGAAGTCATGCGCCAGGTCCTCGCCGGTTTTTCCGTTCCACTGCCATGAGGTTCACCCGCAACCTACGCGGGTCTCGCCTCTTGTTGCCCTTGCTGCTGGCAATTTGCTGCGGAGGGTTTTCCGCACGGGGCCAGCAACTGCGCATGGGCCGGCCTGTCGACCTCTCCGAGGCCGGGCTCCGTTTCACGCCTTTCGAGCAGATCCCCCAACTGCCCGTTCCGCTGCCCTCCGCGCGGGTGCTCGTCGACCGCCAGAGCGGCGAGCGTCGTGAAGTCTACCGGGTCGACGATCTCTGGCGCGTCCGGCAGACGCACGCCCTCTTCACAAACGAAGTGGGGCGGATCCGCATCGCCGAAATGATGTTGCCGCGCCCGACGGAAGAGCCGGAAGTCATCATGGACACGTTTATCGCGATGGACGATTTCCACACGCTCCGCAACAGATTCGATGGCAACTGGGATGGCGACAGCATGCGGCAGTGGGTGGAGACCTTCACCGGATACAAGGCGACCGGCTTCCTCTCCGTGCCGGCCCAGCATGCCATTCCATTGCCTGCCCGGGAGTACCGCCTCGATGTCGAGGCCGGTCAGACCCGTGCCTTTCTGCTGCGTCTGCAAGGCCGGGCAGGCCCCCGCTACATGCTTTTCCTCTTCGAATGGACAGACCCGGCATCCCTGCCCAATCTCGATGCGGCCATGTATGGTCTGCTACGCAGCGTCTCGCCCGCCGCCGCGCAACCGGGCTTCGAGCCGGGCGAAGATCTGCGGCGGCGCCGGGCACCCACTCTCGGCGCACCGTCAGGCAATACGCCGGAGTTCGAGGAGGCGCGCCAGCGCGTCATTGGTCAAATCCGCTCTATGACCGACTGGTGGTATGTCGAAATGCCGCCCTACATCCTCGTCTCCGACCTGCCCCGCTCGAGGCGCACCCTGGTCGATCGCATTCAGCGCGACCTCCAGGTGTTGCGTCCCCGTTTCATGCAACTTTTCCCGCCTGTCGTCGAGCCCCGCGAGGTGAGCCTGGTCCGGGTCTTCGCAGATCGGCAGGCCTACGAGAATTATGTGGGCGCCGAGAGTGCGTGGTCCCTCGGTGTCTGGATGCCCTCTCGCAAAGAACTGGTCATCGCCTCCTCGGCACCGGGTGGTAGTGGACAGAGGACTTCCGAGATCCTGAGCACCGCCTACCACGAGGCCTTTCACCAATATCTCTTTTATGCGCTCGACCAGAAGCCGATGCCGCGTTGGCTCGATGAGGGCCACGCGATGCTCTTCGACACGATCACCCTGAACGTGGCGCGGGGAACCGTGGTGGTGAACGAAGACGAGAACCGGATCCGTAATCTCGAGTATTCCGCCTCGATTGGCCGACCGCTGGATCTTGTTCAACTCATGAATCTGAGTTGGGAGCGGTTCTATGCGCTCGATGTTCCCGATTCGCGGTGGGAGCGGCAATTCCACTATTCCGGTGCCTGGGCTTTTGTCTATTTCTTACGAAAGGCCGTTCCTGTGTTACACGCGGGCGAAGGCTACGATCGCATCATACCGCGCACCGTCGAGTATTTGCTGGAGAATCCCGGCGACTTCACCGGTGCGACCGAGGCGGCCTTGCGGGGCATCGACCGCAGGCGCTTGCAGCGCGACTTCGACGACTTCTGGAGCAGTCGGTCCGGCCGCTCCGCCGCGCGCCGCCACCGCCTCTTCAACTGACGCCCTCCTTGGAGCGGCCCCGCTTCCGGGGCCGGAAGTCTGCGATGCAGGGCCGCAAGGGGTCGGGAAGTCGGGCGTTGTGCCGTAGCGTCTCCGGGAGCTGGAAGCTCCCGCCACTTTGTTGGTGTGCACCGGGGCCGTGGAGGCGTCCCCCATCGTGGCGGGAGCATCCTGCTCCCGCTTTCCGCTACTCGAAAATCATTCGTCCCGCTCCACCCCATCTCCCTCCTCAGTCGCCGCTTTGAGCATCATTTCGATGGCGAGCAGGTGAGCGGCGAGGTCAGGACGCGCACCGACCAAGGGCAGATGCGGTTCGACGCCGAGCCCCTCGATGGCATAGCCCTCGGGAGACAGGATTTCGCCGTCGGTCAGCAGCATCGCGGCGCCATCGAGCAATTCTACCACCTGCTGGGTCTTCCCTTTGCCAAGCGTGCGCGCGCCCACGCTGAGCGCGCGGCGATTTCCCACCAGGGCAGCGGCGAAAAGCTCGGCGGCGCTGGCGGTGCGTTCGTCAATCAACAGGAAGATCTGGAGGGTTGGAAAAGCCGGGGCTCCGCGCGCCTTGTAGGTTTTCGTATCGCCACCGGTGCGGACTGTGGCGATGACGTCGTCCGGGCGGAGAAAGAGGCGCGCGGCATCGATCGCACCGAACATGGAGCCGCCCGGGGTGCCGCGTAGATCGAGCAGCAATTGGTCGTCAGCGCCCATCCGGTTCAGGGCACGGCGCATCTCGGCAGGGGTGTCGGAAGTGAAGGTGAAAAGGCGCATCCATGGAATGCCGCGATAATTCTCCAGGATCAACGTCGGCGCGGTAAAGGAGCGCCGTTCGATGGTCACCCGCTCTTCCTCGCCGTCCGGGTTGCGTAGATCGAGTGTCACCGTGGTGCCGGGCTCGCCGCGGATGAGGGCGGGCAATTCGAAGAGGGCCTTTCCGCGGACTTCCGTGCCGTCGACCCGCAGGAGTCGTTGCCCTTCGCGCAACCCCGCTTCCGCGGCGGGGCTGCCGGGGTAGGGGATGAAGTAGATGTGTCCCTCCGCGTCGGCGCCGAGCTCAAGGCCGATGCCCGCATACGTCGCCTGCTGGCTGGCGCGGAAACGGGCATAGGTCTCCGCATCCAGATAGCGGGAATAGGCATCGAGCGAGGCGAGATAACCGGCGAGCGCCTCTCCAGCGATCTCGCGCAGGGGCGGTTGGTCAGGATGAAGTTCGCGGATCCGGGTTGCGGCCTGAAAGAACTTCAGCATCTCGCCGTCGTGCGTCCAGTTCTGTGAATCTTGCGAAGAAGCAGAACCGACAAGAGGCAGGGTCAGCGCGGCCAGCAAAAGTGCGGCCATGAGAAGTGCGCCACGTCCCCGCCGCGATGTGCGAAGCAAACGTTTCACAGGGTGGTCAAGAGCGAGGCGCGCTCGCGCAGTAGATTGAGTTCCCGCTCCAATTCGGCCAGACGGCGTTGTCGTTCGAAGAGCAGATCGAGTTCATCCTCGGAGGGCGGCGCGGCACGCAGGCCGTCCAGTTCTTCGAGCATGAGCAGCAGTTCCTCTTCAAGCTCCCGACGGGACTGCCGCTGTAGGTCCGTCTCGGCGCGAATGCCCTCGCACAGCGCACGGAGCGCCACCAGTTCCTCCGCCAACTCGGCGGACTGCTTTTCCTGCTCGGCGATACGCTCCCGTGCAGTCTCGCGGCGAGCCTCGAGCGTAGCGCGTTCCTGCTCGGCGAGGAGCGTGGCCGCCTCGGACTCCGCCAGCAGCGCGCGCCGTTCGTCGAGCCGCCGCTGATAGCCACGCTCGCCATGCTGCATGTAGCCGATCAAGCCGCCTTCGCGCGGGTCATCGCTGGTGGCGCATCCGGAGAGCAGCAAAACGGCCATGGGCACGGCGAAACAGAGGCGATAGAGATTGCGCATGATGGAGCTCCCTGGCGGGCGCTCGCATGCGCCCGCCGCAACAGACGTTCGTTAGACCGAGATCCGATTATTAATGGCTGCGAGCCGCTCGGTGTGGTCCGTTAGTTCGGCCTTCTGCTCTTCCAGCAGCCGAATCTGATTCTCGAGTTGCGCGATCTGTTCGCTACCGGCCGTCGCTCTTTCGGCTTCGAGCACCTTCTGCTGCACCGCAACTTCCTGCGAGACGGCGGCGAGGTTCTGCTGCGCGGTCTGAAGCTTCTGGCCGAGTTCCTTCTGCATGGCGAGGAGTTGCTGCCGCTCTTCGGTCTGGCCCTGGTAGGCCGCCAGCACCTGCGTGGAGCGCGACTCCAGGTCGGCCACTTCCAGGCGCAGCCCCTCGTTATAGGCAGCCGCGAGGCGATGTACTTCCTCCGCCTGCGCGATGCAGGCATTGAGATAGTCTTCTTCCGAAGCAAACTCGGCTTTACGTTGAGCAACATGCTGGCCGTATGCACCGCCTGCCGCCGCGCCGAGCATGCCGCCGATCACGGCACCTTCGATACCGCGCCCGGACTGGTGTCCGATGATGCCGCCCGCAATCGCGCCAAGTGCCGCGCCCATGCCTGCGCCCTGTGCCGTGGTTGTCTGGTCGTCTG
>SLOV01000160.1 GCA_007132345.1 Kiritimatiellia bacterium | reverse complement strand
TTATGGCCCTTGCCGCCTAAAGGCGGGACTACAAACGGGCGAAAACCCGGCGGAAAACCGTTCGTAGTACCGGCTTTAGCCGGCCCGAAGGACCCGTTCCGGGCCATACTGAGAATTGCTGGCGCCTCGTCCGCGCCGCTTGACACGGTCGGCGACAGAATGCATACTGGTACTATACAGAAAGGAGACCGGCTATGCGGGCTACCGTGGTGGATTTGCGATACCGAATGAATGACGTGCTCAAGGCGCTCGACCGCAACGAAGACGTCGAAATCATGTACCGGGGAAGAAAGAAGGGCGTTCTTGTGGCGAATGCGTCGCGCCGCATGAGTCGGGTGACCGAGCACCCCTTCTTCCGCATGCGGTGCCCGGACGCAACCGTGGATGCCGAAATGTCCGAACTCCGCGGGGGTCGCTACCCTGCTCTTTGACACGGACATCTTCATTTGGATTCAGCGCGGCAATACAAAGGCCGCGCTTCTCGTCGAGCGGGAGGACGAGCGGCTGATTTCCGTCCAGACCTACATGGAGCTGCTCCAGTGCGCGCGGGACAAACAGCAGCACGCCTACACCAGGTCGTTCCTGAAGGACTTCGGGCTCAGGACGCTCCCGTTCTCGGCCGGTATCGGCCACCGTGCCTCCGTATACATCGAGGAGTACGCACTCTCGCATGGGATCAGAGCCGGGGATGCGATCGTGGCCGCGACCGCCGTGGAGGATAACCTTGTCCTATGCACCAGCAACGCGAAGCATTTCAAGTTTATCAAGGATTTGAGACTGAAGGCGTTCCGTCCGTAAGACCGGTCTTCGCAAATGTAGGATGGGCCACGCCGATGGCGTGGCAAGCATGTGCGAAGCACTATCCCTGGAGTTTGGATATTTTTGACTATTTGCACGCGAGCGTATCGAAACACTTTTGCCAACGCAGCGCTGGTGAAAGCGATTGTTGTCCCCGTGCCCACGAGGTTGTCACCGCACCAGAACGGCCTAAGCTCGCTCTGGGCTGATGCCCAAACACGCACGCCAACGGCGTGCCAGAACTCAGCCCAGGGCAACGCCCTGGGGCCGCAACGAAACGAAATAGAATTGCACCCTGAAGGGGTGCCAGAGCTCAGCCAGATGAATGAGTGTTCTTTCCGCATCGGAGTTCTGGCACGCCTCTGGCGTGCAAGGTGTCCTACATTCACCTATACCCATGGCGCTGCCATGGGCTTTGGTCTGTCACCCCGTTGGGGTGGTTTGCGCGAGAGCCCTCGCTGAGGAGGACCTCAAATGTCCGAATTCCCGGGGCATGTGCAAAGCACTGCCCCTCCCCCAAAACCTACAAGGAGGCGATGCAATGCTGGACGGCCCACGCCGTCAGCGTTCACCGTCCTACGCCAGCAAGTGCCCCCCCAATAGACAGCCGCCACAAGCCCGGAACACCTCCCCGGTCAACACCGTGCTTTACCCCATAGGCCTGCATTTGCCACACTCCGCCAAACGGAAATACGCCTTGCTCCTTTTGCATGAAAACGAACCAAGACGCATACGGCCAGGCCCTTTACGCATTCTATCAGGGGAACGACGTCTCTGTCTTCATCGAGCGGGACGACGGACACATCGACGCGGATTGGGCCCTGAAGCGCTATTTCTCACGGTTTCGCCAATGGCAGCCGAGTGAACGCCAGGCCATCGCCCTGTGTCGCGGCCGGATTCTCGACATCGGCTGTGGCGCAGGCAGGCACGCGCTCCATTTGCAGGAGAAGGGCTTCGATGTCTCGGCGATCGACATTTCGCCGTTGGCCATCAAGACCTGCAAACTCCGCGGCATCCGGAAGGCGCGAACCTGTTCGATCGAAGAGCTGCGGCCGCCCCGAAAGCGGTTTGATACGCTTCTCTTAATGGGCAACAACTTCGGGCTGTTCGCCAGCCCGCGCAAGGCAAAGCGCCTCTTGAGGAAACTCTCCCGGCTCGTCGCCGAGGACGGCCAGATCATCGCGGAATGTGCCAACCCCTATAAGACAACCGATCCACTTCATTTGCAGTATCACAGAAGAAATCGCAAGCGGGGACGCATGGCAGGACAACTCCGTATCCGGGCCAGGTACAAGAACGCCGCGACTCCTTGGTTCGACTATCTGTTCGTGTCCCCCGAAGAAATGGACAGTATTCTGACGGGAACCGGGTGGCGTATCGACCGCCTTTTTCGATCCTCCGAACCGACCTACATCGCCGTGCTGAAACAAGAGGGAGGTTGTAAGGCAAACGGGCGACTGCGATGATTGGGGGATGAAACACGAGTCGCTCATGGTAGATGGCCGCGCCCTGCGTCTACGCCCCTGCAAGGGAACCGCTGACGGGCGGACCATTCGGGGCCTCACAGAGCGAAACTTCCGAGCCTCGTTTGAGCGGACAATTGGATGGGATGCCGCCAGGCACGCGAAGCAGCCGGAGCACCCGGAGCGCTACACGATGATCGTTGATAGGGAAGATGCCGTTGGTTTCTATTCCATTCGGGAAGAGCCCGACGCCCTCTATCTTGAGACCCTCCAACTCACGGCAGCGTACCGAAACCGGGGCATCGGAACTCGGTTGATGGCGCACATCGAGTGGGTGGCATATGCTGCGGGGAAACGCTGCATTCAGCTCCGTGTATTCAAGGACAACCCTGCGATGCGACTCTACGCGCGCCTGGGGTTTGCGGTCGTTGAGGACCAGGGTTGGTGCCTTCTGATGGCAAAAGACCTCGGCCGGAGCGAAGACCGTGCAAGATGATCTGCCGGGTGGAGCGAGACAGGCCTGCACGGCCATTGATGAGTGGGCGGCGTTGTGGTATCCGTACGCGAAGTGAAGAAGAGATGGATTATGACTGTTTCACTTAAGACCATCAAGGTTGAAGCCCTTAATCTGCCCAGAGAAGAACGTGCGTTCTTAGCCGACCGTTTGCTGAGTTCACTTGGGGCCGAGGCTCTTAGCGATGTCGATACGGCATGGGTGGCGGAAGCGGAACGGCGATATGCAGAGCACAAAAGCGGGATCCGTCAACCTGTTCCGGCAGACAAAGTCTTGGCAGATGCGGATCGGATTCTTGAATGAGCAGTGTGGCATTTGATCCAGATGCCCGGCTTCATTCTGGTTGTCGCCATGGCCCACACAAAACGAAAGCCGGGCTATTGGCATGACCGTGTCGAGAAATTTAGATGAAGACTGTCATCTGCGACAACACCAAGCCGGAAGACGTGATGGATCTGTGTCGGCGGAACGGCTTCGGTATCGAGGTGCAGGCCTTCTATCACTACAGGGCGCTGGCCGATGCCGGCTTGATCGAGAAGACCGCAGATCTGATCGCGGGCGTAAGTCCGATTTGCCTGCACGGCCCGTTCGGGGATCTGAATCCCGGTTCGTTTGATCCGCTCATTCGGGAAGTGTCCGCCCGGCGTATTCAGCAGGGATTTGATGTCGCTGCTCGGCTTGGCGCTACGCACATCGTTTTTCATGATGGCCGCGTACCGGGGGCTGGGCCTGCCGCGTCATGGATCGGGCGGTCCGCGGAGTTCTGGCGGGGTTTCATGGAGCAGGCAGAACCGGGCGTTCACGTGTACCTCGAGAACATGCTGTAGGAAGGGCCGGATATTCTGGCGGGAATCATCGAGCAGGTCGGTTCCCAAAATCTCCATGCGAATCTCGACATTGGCCATGCGCACTGCAATTCGCGCACGCCGGTCGCGGAGTGGATTGAAGCGCTTGGAAAGAAGATCGGGTACGTCCATCTGCACGACAACCACGGAGAGCAGGACGAGCACTTGGGGCTGGGTCAGGGCACGATTCCCATGTTCGACGCCTTACGCGCCCTGGAAGCGCACGCGCTGGATGCAATCTGGGCCATCGAGGCCGAAGGTGCCGGAATCGGGCAATCGCTGGAGTGGCTGAGTCGGCACAGGTTCATTTGAAGCGCAGCTCTTCACCCGTAGGACGGGTTCACAACCCGTCCAATGGTTCCTGCTGTGAGGCTGCGGGGGGACGGGATTCAATCCCGTCCTACGGCCGAAGTCGCACGAATAGAACGCGTCGCAATGAACATCGCCATGTATTGCTCCAGTACCTCGCGATGCCCCTCCGGATTCCGATCCTCATAAAAGCCCGCCAAAAGAAAGCCCGCCGCCAGTTGCCCGCCGATCTGGTCCTCCAGGGTGTGGCCGAACTCCAGTGGCACGCCATCGGCTTGCCGTTGCGCGAGGGCTTCCGACGACAGCACCTCCGGCTCGGAGAAGGGGAGCGCATGGGCCACGAGCAATTCGCTGCGCTCGCGGGCTCCTTCGAACAGAAATGACCCCGGGTTCATGAAGCCGGATAAAAGAGAGCCGCCCGGAACAAGCACGCGGTG
>SLOV01000328.1 GCA_007132345.1 Kiritimatiellia bacterium | reverse complement strand
TGGTGGCGTGCCAGGCGTTGGCGGAGGCCTTGATGAGTTCGGCCTGCTCGGCGGGAATGACGAGGACGGGGGCATTGACGCCTGCGTAGAGTTCGCGCACGGCCTTTTCGGCGATAGGGTCCGCGGTGCCAATGATGGTGTAAGGCGGCGCGTCAAAATCGCGGATGGCGGCGCCTTCGCGGAGGAACTCGGGATTGAAGGCGACATGTACCGGGGTACCGCCCGCGTGTTGCTGAAGGATTTCCGTGCAGCGTTTCGTGGTGCCGGGCGCAACGGTGCTGCGGATGACGACTACGTGGGGGCTGGCTTTGGCGGCGATGGCGTCACCGATTTCCTCGCAGACCTTATAGACGTAGGCCAGGTCCACGGCGCCGTCCGTGCGACTCGGGGTGCCGACACTGATCATGGAGAGTTGGGTGGCGGCGACGGCGTCGCGCGCGGAGGTCGTGGTGGTGAGGCGGCCTTTGCGAACGGCGTCGGCCAGCAATTCGCCGAGGCCCAGCTCGATGATTGGGGCTTTGCCGGCGCCGACCCGTTCGACCTTCTCGGGGTGTACGTCGACACCCACGACCTCGAAGCCGTCGCGCGCAAAGCAGGCCGAGGAAACGGCGCCGACGTATCCGAGCCCGAAAACGCTAATCTTCATAACGTACCTCCAGCGTGGTGACCCATGTAGCGGGAATCCGGCCGCGCAGCGTGGCGCGGGCCGTGGTGGTGGCTTGCTTGACCGCGAACCGGGGCGAGTACCAGCCACCTTCGTCGTCGCCCCGTAAAAGCTGCGCAGTGAACCCTTCCGGCAGGATAATGTCCAGAACAACCCCGTTCGAGCGGGCGGTGAGGCGGCCGGGTTCCGTGAGATCGACCGCGCAGTCGGGCGCAAAGTGGAAGTGCAGGCAGATGTCGTGTTCGCCGCGGCCGGTCATGGTGTCGGTGAGGGTGAGGCGGCGGCCCGCGAGTTCGAAGCGCCGCCGGTGTGTCCAGCGCTGCTTGCGGTATCCATCGTGCTCGGCCTCCAGGACGGCGCCGTCATCGGTGGGTTGCCATTCATGAGCAGTCGTTCGAGCGCAGTGGGTCCAGAGGAAGGGGCCGGCGGCGGTCGATGGTTCGATGCCGTCGATGGTGAGTGTGTTATGCGCGGGGGTAGAGCGGAAGTAGTTCCGCCATTTCGGCTCGGTGTGATAGGCGTAGGTGCCCACGTCAACGAGCAGAGGCACGCCGCGCGCGGAGAGCGTGAAGGAGAGGGCATCGGCATGGGCGTGGGCCGCGATGGAGAGAAAGCCGTGCGGGCCGGCGTCGGCGAGCACGAAGAGTTCTTCCGGTGTGTCGCGATGAGTGGCAAGGGCGTAGAGGCCGGCGTCTTCGAAGCCGACGCTTCCGCGCAGCGCACGGACGGGCGCAGGGGTCTCGGCGGGAGGATGGCCAAGGAGCGCCGCGGCGAGTTTGCCCTCTGAGGGCGCCGGCACATCGGCGCCGACCAGTGAGCGGCCCAGGTGATAGAGCCAGGCATCGCGCCGTGCCTCCTGCGCCTGGATTTGCAGCGCCATACCCTCGTCGCCGTCGCCGTAGCGCGGCAGGTTGCCGCCGCGATCGGTCAGCGCATGCATGGCCTCGACCATGTTGCGGACACGCTGCTGGAAGTCGTCGGAGAAGTCTTCGGCGCCGCGCGCGTTTTCGACGAGGCAGAGCAGGAAGAACTCGAGGGTGAAGATGTGGTAGGAGAAGGCCATTTCGCGGTTAAGGCCGGAGGGAAAGGTCTGCCGCTCCAGCTCATGGGCGAGGGCGCGCCGGGACATGGCGCGCCAGCGGTAGGCATCGCGGAAGAAGGGCCAGGCGACGGAAGAGATATAGAGCCCGGCCAATTCGCCGATGAGGTGGTTGTTGGCCGAGGAGCCTTTGGAGTAGGTCGCCACAATGAAGCGCTGATGTTGATAGACGGCGTCCCAGAAGAGGTGCTTGTCGCCGAAGAAGTCGGCATGATGCTTTGAGCCGCGTAGAAGGCGTTCGCACCAGACCCAGGCAATGAGGCGAATGCCCGGCTCGAGGGGGTGTGTCCAATTGACGCCGCGCAGGTAAGGGTTGGCTTCGATCCAGGAGCGGAGCTGCGTCGTGACTTCCGCGGCATATCGTTCGTCGCGTGTGAGGGAATAGGCGGCGGCGAGGACGGTGAGGTGGTGATGCCGATTCTTCTCCCACGTCATCTTGATGTTGCCCACGAGCGATTCGTCGCGGTGGTTGATGCCGAAACCGAAACGATGCGGGGCGATGCGTCCCGACTCAGGGTCGCGATGCCAGTCGATTTCCTCCTCGCGCACGCCGGAGAGGCCGAAGAAGTTCCACTCATGGCGGAGCGCCGCTTCCGCCTCGCGCAGCAGGGCGTCGGCCTCTTCGCCTTGCGGCAGGGCGGGCAGGGCCCATGGCTGCGCAGTGATTTGAATAACCGCGCGCGGGGCGGGGCTGTAGCCGGAGGCGCACTGGCGGGAGAGGCGCGCGCGCAGGGCACGGAAGGCGAGGCGCTGGAGCATCTCCGCCGCCGACATGGCGCGCGCTCGTCGAACATACCAGAGGAGATCGGGCATGGCGCGGTCAGGACCAGTAGGAGGAGAGAGCGACCGGTGCGCCGGTGCGGAGCGACTCGCCGACGGCCAGGGTTGCGAGCGTGGTGTCGAGCAGGCCGTCGAAGGGGACCGGCATGGGGCCGCCCTCCTTCGCGCAGCGTACGAAAGCACGCATTTCGGCGGCCTGCCCTTTGTCGAGTCCGCCGCGCGCCGGGATCTTGCGGCTGGAGACGCCTTCGAAAACCTGGAGGTGCTCGAAGTTGTGGAGCTGGACCGTCTTGCCGCAGCCATAGATTTCTACAAACTCCTTCGGCACCTTGATGCCACCCTGGGTGAGATAGAGCAGGTTGCCAACCGAACCGTCGTCGTAGGTGATCGTCACGGCGACGTTGTCGAGGTCGTCGGCCAGGGTGGGGTCAGGTCTTAATGAATAAGCGGAGACGGTGACGGGCCGTGCGCCGGTGAGGAAGGAAATCGTGTCGATGAAGTGGCCGCCTTCGCCAACGAAGCGCGAGCCTTCCGATGCGTCGAGGTACCAGGAGCCGGGGTCCATCGGGCCGGCATGGACGCGGTAATGGATCATCAGCGGCGCCTTGCGGCCCGCGAAGAGTCCGGCGGCTTCGGTGACCAGCGGCGAGAAACGGCGGTTGAAGCCGACGAGCAGCCGGTCGTTGTTCGATTCCACCGCGGCTTTGCGGACCTCTTCGAGTTCATCCAGTCCGATGGCGAGCGGTTTTTCCACGAAGACCGGCTTGCCCGTGCGAAGGGCCGCGGCGGTCAGGCGGGCGTGGGTCGCGTGGCGGGTCGCGATAAGAATGGCGTTTACGTCCTCTGCCGCCATGAGGGCGTCGGCGTCGGTGGAGCTGCGCGCGAAGCCGAACTTGTTGACGGCGTTGGCCGCGGAGAGGCTGGTAGTGGTGACGACTTCGACCAGATCAGCGTCGGCATTGGCGGCGAGATGGGGCAGGAGCATGCTGGATGCGTAATTTCCGGCACCAATGACGCCGAGGCGCACGCGGCCCGTGATGGGGCTGGACGCGGCCGCAACCGGCGTGCGGGGTGGAGGCGTGTCGGCGGCCGGTTCGCCAAAAGTGAAGACGATGCCGAGGCCCGAGGCCTTGCCTTCCGCGATTTCTTCGTAAACCGTCTCTGCTTCTTCGAAGGGGCGGATATCCGAGACGATCGGCGCAAGGTCAAGCTTGCCATCGGCCAGGAGGTCGATGAAGGAGGCCATGTTGCGCCGCTCCGTCCAGCGCACGTAGCCGATGGGGTAGTCGATGCCGCCCTCTTCGTAGTTCGGGTCGTAGCGACCGGGGCCGTAGGAGCGGGAGAAACGAACGTCGAGTTCCTTTTCGTAGTAATCCTTCCAGGGCAGATCGAGGCGGGTCTTGCCGATGTCCACGACGCGGGCGCGGTCGCGCGCCATGGCCACGGCCATTTCGACCGGCTTATTGCTGGCGCCGCCCGCGCAGAGGAAGATGCAGTCGATGCCCGCACCGCCGGAGAGGCGCTGGATGGATGTTTTCAGCAATGCGTCGTCGGGTCCGCCCGCGAAGGCGGCGCCGGACTGGAGAGCGAGGGCGCAGCGCGAGTCGACGAGGTCGATGCCGACCACATGCACACCCGCCGCGCGGAGAAGCTGCACGAGGATTTGACCAATGAGCCCGAGCCCGATCACACAGGCCGTTTCGCCGAGTTGCATTTCCGCCTGGCGCAGCCCTTGCATGGCGATGGCGCCGATGGTCGAGAAGGCGGCGTGTTCCAGGGGCACTTCGTCTGGCACGGGAACGACAAGGTTGCGGGGAATGAAGTTGAT
>SLOV01000236.1 GCA_007132345.1 Kiritimatiellia bacterium | reverse complement strand
TGGAGCGTTGCGTTGCCGTCCATTAAACCCGCGCTCGCCACGGTCTGCGTGCTGGACGTGCTGACGCACTGGAGCGATTTCATCTGGCCGCTCGTGGTCTGCACGCGCGAAGAGACGCGGACGGTACAGATCGGGCTGGCCAACCTCTTCACGCAGCCGCCGATCCAGTGGGGGGCGATTCTGGCGTGCGCTGTTATGGCGACCTTGCCCGTACTCTGCATCTTCCGTGTGGCACAGCGCCATATCGTGGCCAGCGACCTCGGTGCTGGCATCAAATAGCGAGGCATTGCCCGCCCCACCCTGTTCCGCTACACTTCAGTGGAAGGAATTGTTGCCCATGAACGAGTCGTTGCGAACCGAGCCCCTGAACCTGGCCGAGCTGGATGCGGCCGCCATTCTCGACAGCCTTCCTGACGGCGCCTACATCACCGACACCACGCGGCGAATCCTGTTCTGGAACCGGGCCGCCGAACAGATCACCGGCTGGCAGCGCGAGCGGGTGTTGGGCCATCGCTGCCACGACAACATCCTCTGCCATATCGATAAGGACGGCCACCGCCTTTGCGGAAACGAGCACTGTCCGCTGCACCGCGCCATGGTCACCGGCACCCGCAGCGGAAAGCCGATGCTGCTCTTTGCCAAACGAGACGATGGTTCGAGAGTACCGGTCGAGGTGGCCGTCGCCCCGATCCGCGATGCAACGGACACAGTCGTTGGTGGCATCGAAATCTTTCGCGACCTCTCCCCAGCCCAACGGGAGATGAATCGAGCCCGCCGCATCCAGCGCGATACCGTCGGCCTACGGCTTGCGCCGGACGAACGATTCGCCGTGCGCCTCCGTTATACGCCCCACGACGAACTCGGTGGCGATTTCTATCGCGGCGAAACACTCCCAGACGGTCGACTCGCCTTGTTACTGGCCGATGTCGTCGGCCATGGCATCTCCGCGGCCCTCTACACCATGCAGCTTCGCTCCCTCTGGGAAGAAGGGCGCGGCCTGCTTGCCGAGCCGGACCGCTTCCTCGCCTGGCTGAGCGGGCGCGTGGAGCAGTTGACCGATGACAGACTCGGCTACTTCGCCACCGCGGTACACACCGTGTACGAACCCGATACAGGCCGTTTCCGCCTCGGCGTCGCGGGCCATCCGCCTCCCGTCCTTGTGCGGAGCGGTGCCTCACAGGCCGAGCGCCTGCAAACAAGCGGTCCCGGTCTTGGCCTGCTGCCTGAACCGGAATTTGAACTGGCATCCGGCACACTTGCGCCTGGCGATCAACTTCTTCTGTTTACGGATGGCGCTTTCGAGATCACCAACGCCTCCGACGAAGAGCTGGGCGAAGAGAAGTTCATCGAGTGGGCGTGCGAGGCCGGCCTCGAACGGGGCGAAGCCGCTTTGACAGAGCTGGAAGAGAACCTGCTCCGTTATTCCAACCGCTTATCGCTGCCCGACGATCTCACGCTGATTCAACTGGAACGGAAAGGATAAGCCGATTGTGCAGGAGCCAAACACGACGCAGCGACCTTGTCGAGAAGGGCACTTTGTCAGTTGGGACGGAACCGAGCTATTCTGTCGCACCTGGGCGCCGACGGCTCTCAGCGACAAGGCAGTGATCCTGATTCATCGCGGCCACGAACACTCCGGCCGTCTGCAATTGCTGGTCGACGAGCTGGGCCTCGACGAGTGCTGGGCGTTCGCCTGGGACGCGCGCGGCCACGGTCGCTCGCCGGGCGATCGAGGTTACGCCGAACGCTACGATGATCTCGTGCGCGATCTCGATGCCTTTGTGCGGCACGTGGTTCGTGAGCACGGCCTCCGCGCAGAGAACATTGTGCTGCTGGCGAACAGCGTCGGCGCCGTCACCGCCGCCGCGTGGGTACATGACTATGCGCCCCGCATCCGCGGCATGGTGCTCGCCGCACCTGCGTTGCGCATCCGTCTTTATGTGCCCCTCGCCATTCCGATGCTGCGCCTGCTGCAACGCGTTCGGCCGCGCGCCAACATCAGCAGCTACGTGAAATCGAAGATGCTGACGCATGACCCCGAACAATCGCGCAGCTATGACGCCGACCCGTTGATCACCCGGAACATTGCTGTGAATGTCCTGCTCGGCCTGCATGACACCGCGACGCGCGTCATGGCCGACGCGGGTGCGATCACCACGCCGACCCTCGTTCTATCGGCCGGTTCGGACTGGGTCGTGAAGAACAGCGCCCAGCATCGCTTTTTCGACGGCCTGTCCTCCGAGCACAAAGAACGGGCGCTCTATCCCGGCTTTTTCCACGCCCTGCTCTACGAGCAGCAGCGGCATTGGGCCATCGAGCGCGCCCGCGCCTTCATTCGGAGTTGTTTCGATCGGCCTGAGGAAGACCGCGCGCCGCTGCTGCACGCCGACCGCGAAGGATATACCCGCCGCGAATATGAGGCCCTCCAACGCCCCGCTCCGTTTCCTCGAAACCACTATTTCGCCCTACAGAAGGCCGCGCTCCGTGTGATGGGCCGGCTGAGCGACGGTGTACGGCTGGGCCTCGAAACCGGGTTCGATTCCGGCCAGACCCTCGATTACGTTTACGAAAATCGCCCGCGCGGCCGCACGGCGCTGGGCCGCTGGATCGATCGGGCGTATCTGAACGCGGTCGGTTGGAAAGGCATTCGCCGGCGCGGTGAAAACCTGCAAGCGCTGCTGCGGCAGGCTGTCGAAGAGGCGACGGGCCATGGCGGCGAGGCGCGCATCCTCGACATTGCGACGGGCTGCGGGCGGTATGTGCTCGAAGTGCTCAAGGCCATGCCGGGCGTCAAGGCGCGGGCCCGGCTTCGCGATTTTGCCGAGCGCAACGTGGAAGCGGGCCGCAAGCTTGCGGAGACGCTGGGGTTGGAGAATGTGGAATTCGAGCAGGGCGACGCGTTCGACCCGGCGTCTATCCTCGGCATCGAGCCGCGCCCAAACATTGCCATCGTTTCCGGCCTCTACGAGTTGTTCCCCGAGAACGAGCCGGTGCTGGCCTCCCTGCAGGCCGTGGCGGAAGTCCTCGAACCGGGCGGCGTGCTGCTCTACACCGGGCAACCCTGGCATCCGCAAATCGAGCTGATTGCGCGTACCTGCACCAACCGCGAAGGGAAGCCCTGGATCATGCGGCGCCGCACGCAGGCGGAGCTGGACGAATTGGTCCGCAGCGTGGGCCTGGAGAAGGAGCGGATGGAGATCGACGAGTTCGGCATCTTCACCGTCTCCGTGGCACGAAAACCTCTTCAACCTTCAGGATGATCCAGGTAAACGGAACTACTTCCTGTTGAACTCTTGCAATTCTCGCACAATCTCCGGACGAATCACAATGGACGGGCGGACCTGCCTGAGTCGCGCCATGGCTTCGTCGGGATCCGCGGCCTGGCCCGTTTCCATCAGGTAGGCCGCTGCGAAGGCAGCCGTGCGGGAGTAGCCGATCTTGCAGTGCACGTATACCACGCCACGCTCGGCGTGGGTTCGGATGAAATCGACGCCGTCCCGCAACTGAGCCGGCGTCGGCGGCGTGAGATCGAGGATCGGCAGATTCAGATAGGCCAGGCTCCGCAAACGCTCGACTTCGGAGAACTCTGCCGTGAGGTCCAACACAGCCGTCACGCCCTCGCGCAGCAACGTCTCGGCCTCGTGTTCGTTGAGGCGTCGCCCGATCAGCAGGCCAGGCGTTACGCGATTCCAGGAGCGACAGTGCCGGGCATAATGGCGCAGGGAAACCGCCTGTCCGAACAGCGCCGGGGCCATCAACACGCGCACAGGCCATGGAAGGCGGCCGTTCTGCTTTCCATAGACCGCCGCCCCCGCGCCGGCATAGCCGACGGCCAGGATGAGAAGGGAAAATGCGGGCCAGAAGAGCACGATGCCCAGAGGCCAGAGGGCGTAGCCGCCTGCAGCCAGGGTGAGGGCTCCCAGCAAATAGTAGAGACCGACACGCGGATTCAACGGCGCGATCATGGCGGGTAGCCGAGGCGTTCGAAGAGCGGGCCCCACGCCGCACGGACCGCCTCGCGCTCCTCTGGAGGGAGGGACAACTGGTTCATGCGATAATCGCGCTGGCTCTCGATGTAAGCTTCAAAACGAGGCGCCGCGTCATCGAAGCCAGGGAGCCGAAGCTGGGCATAAAGATCGGACAAGACCTGCATGGGGTTTTCGCGCAGGGCGTCAAAGCCGACTTCCGCGAGCTGGTCAGGCTCGAGTTCCGTGCGTTGTTCCAAGTAGGCGTTCATGAGAACGGGATAACTCTCGATCACATGGCGAACCACCATTTCGCGGTTCGTTTTGTGAAGGCCCCACGCCTCCTGCGCCTTGAGATAAAGATGCACACTCGACGCGAACACTTCGTAGGGGTTCCGATGAATGTGGATAAAGCGGGCGCC
>SLOV01000147.1 GCA_007132345.1 Kiritimatiellia bacterium | reverse complement strand
CGCCCCTGAAGACTGGGTGAGGTTCCGGGCGCAGTTGAACCATGCGCTCGTCTGCGAGGGTGTCCGCCTGTACGCGTGGGCGCTGATGTCGAACCATTACCATCTGCTCGTGGAAACACCGCGGGCGAACCTGCCTGCCTTCATGCGGCGGCTGAATACGTCGTACGCGATGTACTTCCGCCACAGGCACCAGCGTCCCGGCCATTGTTTTCAAGGGCGCTATGGGGCGAAGCTGGTGGGAGACGATGAATATCTCCTGAGGTTGACGCGATACATTCACCTGAATCTGGTGAACGTGAAGGGGATGAAGGAAAAGAGCCTGGAGGAGAAGTGGGCGTTTCTGTCCGATTTTCCCTGGAGCAGTCTTCGCGGATGCCTTCGGGCCTCGGATGCGGAAGATGATGTGAGTTACGATTGGCAGTGGTCGATGGGTCGTGGAACGTCGGCCGGCTGTTGCCGGGCGTATGGGGTGTACGTGTGGCATTGTCTGGCTTCCGCAGATGAGGTGCTGGCCTCTGCGTACGACCGGAGTCGGTACGCGATCGGGGAGGATGAATTCGTGGAGGGGGTTGAGGAGGAGATGCGCGACCAAGCCGGCACGGGGCGCTCAGGATCGGACCTGGCGGCTTCGGAGGAGCGTGGGGTTGGCGTGGCCAACCTTCTGAGTGTGGCGTGTGAGCAGGTGGGCGTGGACTTTGCCGAATTGAAGGGCAAGTGGCGGAGACTGGGCAGAAGCAGAGGGATGGTACTGGAATTGGTGTGCCGCTATGGAGGATGCACCCAGCGCGATCTTGGCGAGGTTCTGGGGGTGAGCGAGCATGCGATTGGCAAGCAGCGGAAGCGTTTCGCTGAAATGCTGAGCGGCGACACCCAACTCAGAAAGCAGCTTCATTCAAGAGAGGCAGCGTTCAGAAGGGTAATGTCTAGTTCCTAGATCTGATACACCCCGTCCCCAGGACCCCCGAGATTCAATTGGAACCAGGAATGCCATGAAACGTATTGTCTTTTTTCTCCTTGGTTTCTTGGTCGGCGGCGGTGGATCTATCGCGATGCTCAGCGCGCAGCGGGATTTACACTATGCCCGTCAAAGTGCGGAATGGCCGACCGTGGAGGGACGGATTATCGAATCAAAGGTACACCGATGGGGAACCGATGCCAGCGGAGATGTCTCGTACGATGCCATCATTCAGTATACCTACACCGTAGACAGTGCGGTTCACCAAAACAATATCATTTCATACGGAATGGGTGCACGGGGAAACCGGCAACGAGCGCAACAAATCGTGTCACGCTACCCGCGCGGCGCCACCCGACGGGTCTATTACCACCCCGACCGCCCGGAAATCTCAGTCTTGGAACCCGGTACGGGCGGCGGCCCTTGGGTCGGGATCGCCATCGGTGGCGTTTTTTTGATCATCGGACTTCTCATCATCCGGTTTCTGGCTTTTCCGAACCAAACCGGATAAAAGCATATCACGATGCCAACGGCATCGAACTCACCAGCCAGAGGCAACGCCCCTGGAACTCGGCACCCAGACGCCGCCAACCCTGAAAGAATGAAATTCCTACGAACCGCTCCCTGACCGATCTTAGTGGGGAATCGGGGTCTGGGGAATCGGGGCAGATCTAGGCGGAAAAGGGGTAGGTCCGGACATCCTAGCATTTAGAGATTGCGCCGACAGAGCGAGCAGGGCTCTGATTCGCGCATGGCGCGATCACCACGCCACGCATCGAATATGCTGGCGCGGTGTATCATGTGATGGCGCGTGGCAACCGTCGGCAGGACGTGTTCGAGAAGGACGGAGACTTCCAAGCCTTTCTCCGTTGCCTGGGGGAAGCGTGCGAGCGAACGGGCTGGCTCGTGCACGCCTACATTGATGATGCGATGGGATTATTGAGGGCCTCAAGCAGGTCGGGTTGAGGCAGAATGATCTGGACTTGTTGCCCAAGAACGACGCGCGGAAGGTGGCTCTTGCGGGTTGGGTGAAGAAGCGGACGGTGATTGGAAATGCGCGGTTGAGTGAGTGGCTGAGGATGGGGCATGAGATGAATGTAAGCAGGGCCATAAAGGCATGTGGGGATAGGCGCTTCCGCGAGGTCAACAAGGGGACAAAGAAGCTGAACATGTTAGGATGTGCGGACTGACCCTGTTGCCCCGTGTTCAGGGACCAGCTCTCCTGGGGCCCGCTGCAGAATGCCTGGTCGGAGGCGGAGGTCGCGGCCATCAATGCCTACAATGACGTGACGTGGGGCGGCGGGATGTTTCAGAACATCGACCAGAAATTTAATGTCTATGGCGGGGAACTCGTGGGCCACTGGCAAGTCGCGCCCCATACCCTCCTGAACGCCAGCTATGGACTGGCCGAGATCGACGACAGCGACATCGTCCAGCGCTACCCGACGCACCAGGTGAAGCTGAACTCCACCTCGACGTTCCTGTCCGACAAGCTGATTGCCTCCCTGAGTTATCTCTTCAGCAGCGGTTTTGGTCCGGGAGACGCTCCGGCCCTTGCCGAGACGTATCAGAACGACCGACACATGGTCGACGTGTCCTTGACGTACCGGCTCATGGAACGCGCCTCGGTCAAGCTGGTGGTTCAGAACGTGTTGGCGGAGGACACCCCTCCCCCAACCTTCAACATGGACCGACCCAGCCAGGGAAACATGGGCGCGGACGAAACGCGCGTCTACCTTTCCTGCCGCATTGCGCTTTGAGCAGGGAATCTGGGTCTGACCCGAATGGCACTAAAACAAGGACGATTTCGGATGGCGACGATTTTGGATGGCACGATTTTGGATGGCGCCTGTGCGGTTTTTGCCCGCCAGTCATCCCGACCGAAGTGGAGGGATCTCCTTCCCTACCCACAACTTGAGATGCCTCCACCCATTCGGCTGCGCTCAGGGCAGGCCTTCGGTCGGCATGACATGAAAGGATTGCGCATCGTGAATGGGCGCCAGAACGCCAGTCGAAGCTGTATCGGTGAAATAAGAGGCCGGTCCGCACATCCTAACATTTAGGGATTGCCGCGTCAGATTGTGCGGGGCTACGATTACCACATGGTGCGGAAACCACGCATCGAATATGCCTGAGCGGTCTATCATGTGATGGCGCGTGGCAGCCACCGGCCGAACGTCTTTAAGTCGGAAGACCTTGAAGCGTTGCCAAAGAACGACGCGCGGAGGGTGGCTCTTTGGGGTTGGGTCAAGAAGCGGACGGTGGTTGGGAATGCTCGGTTGAGTGAGTGGCTGAGGATGGGGCACGAGATGAATGTAAGCAGGGCTGTCAAGGCATGTGGGGACAGGCGCATTTGCGAGCAGCAATTCTCATGACCCTCTCGCCCCACCAAGAAGGACAGACCTCGCTCACGGGGACAAGGAGGATATGAGAAAAGTAAGAGGGAACAACGCGGCAGTTTGCTTGTCGTGCGTATTATCTGTTCTGTTGCTCTTCACAGGCTGCCTGAACGAGGGGGGGCGATCAAGGCTCGGGGACGGCCATGATTTCGGGGCCAACGACCCGAACACGGTGCTCTGCATGGGCGACAGTATTACGGCAGGCGGCTTTTCCGGTGGAGCGCCATGGCCGGCCCGTTTTGCGGGCTTATCGGGAAGAGTTGCAATAAACGCCGGGCGACGCGGCGAGACCAGCGAGTCCGGCGCCGGCAGAATCTCCAGCCTCCTCTCCCGGCGCAAGCCTGGGTTTGTGGTCATTGCGTATGGAGCAAACGATGCGATACGCGGAGTGTCGCTCGCCCGTACCGAACAATCTCTTCGATCCATGGTGAGCCGCGCAAAAGCGAACCAGACCATTCCCATTCTTGTAACCGTTCTGCCGATGACGGGAAGCCGGGCCATTTATAACGGACGCGTGGACGCCATCAATAGACGGATCAGAGAGATCGCGCGCTCCGAAGGCGTCAAGCTGGTCAATCTCCATGGCGCGATCAGGTCGGATCCAGACCGATATTTGGTGGATGGACTCCACTTGAACGAAAGAGGCGAAGAACTCTTCGCCAACGAGATCCGCGCCGCCTTTTTTTGAGACCCCGGACGACCACCGGTTTCCTCCATGTGCGCGGTTGGCTTGTAGGCTGCGCTCGACGGGCAGTCGCTTTGCGACATGCCCATCCTACTTTCCATACGATGCACGCACCTGCTGGCGCAGAATCATCCTCCACCGCTGGCGCCTTTCGGGGTGCCAGAACTCCTCAACCCAAGCGGAAACTATTCGCAGATTAGAGTTCTGGCTCCCCTTTCAGCATGCCATTTCGAACGTCTATTCCAGCAAGGCCTGCTTGATGGCCTCCGAGAACGCGGGAATATCGTCGGGAATCCGCGAGGTGATCAGGTTGCCATCGCGCAGTACCGGGACGTCTTGATAATTCGCTCCACTCTCCTTGAGTTCGTCACTCATTCCCGGAAAGCAGGTGGCGTCTACGCCATCCAGCACTCCTGCCGTGATCAGGACTTGCGGACCATGGCAGATGGCCGCCGTGGGTTTGCCGCTGGCATAGAAGGCGCGCGCAAAATCCACCACCGCCTCGTGCTGACGCAGCCAGTTCGGAGAGTGTCCGCCCGGGATCACCATCGCATGGAAGTCATCCACATGACTCCCTGCTTTACAGCGGGGGGGCGCCAAAGGAAGCTGCGCGCATGTCATCGGTATCGGAAACAAACCGGCCTGCGTCCGGGAAGCTTCGCCCCTGGCGCGGGTGTCTGCTGGTCGACAGTGCGCTTGCCGTGGTGTTGCTCGTTTCGTTGGCGGCGTGGTTCTTCGACCCGCTACAGGTTGTACTGGCGGGCATGCGTGTGCGGATTCGCTGGGGCATGGAACCGATACTGGTTCTCTTCGCTCTGCTGGCCATCCGCGTCGGCATGCGCGTTCGGTCGGGGACGAGCCATCAGCCCGCGCCGCGTCTGGCTGCGTTGGCGCCGCGATTGGCTCTCTCCTTCTCCGTTGTCCTTGTGGCCCTTCTCGGCGTGGAGGGGCTGCTGGCACTGGCCGGGGTGCCGCGGGGTGAAGCGGTCTTTGCGGTGCGCGGGGCCGATGGGGTTGCGATGCATGCAGGCGGTGCCATGGTCTCAGATCCGGACCTGCTCTGGCGCTTTGAGCCCGGCAAGACGTTTCACGGCCGTGCGGTGAATGAGTTTGGGTTTCTTGGCGAAGCCGTGAACCCCGAAAAGGCGCCGGGTATGCAGCGACTGATTGCCATGGGCGACTCCTGCACGGCACAGGGGCATCCGACCTATGCGGAACGGTTACATGCGCTGCTGCAAGAAGAGCCATGGGGTGATTCGGCCTGGGAGGCCTTCAACGTGGGCGTGCATGGATACACCGTTCTGCAAGGACTGGCACTTTTTCGAGGGCGTGTCCGCGAGATGCACCCGGACGTGGTGACGATCTTTTTTGGATGGAACGATCATCTGCTGGCGGAGCAGACGGATCGGGAGCGGTTGCAGCACCGTGCGTCCCCATGGCGTACCGCTGTCCGGAACGGCTGGGCGCAGAAGCGAATGGCGGTTGCGGCGGGTAGAAGGAGCGAGACAGAGCCGGAGCCGATGGCGCGGTTGCGTGTACCGCCGGAGGATTATCAGGAGGCGCTACGAACCTTGATTCGGGAGATTGAGGCCATCGGCGCTGCGCCGTGGGTCCTGACGGCGCCGCGCGCCGAAAGCCTGCACCCGCACCTGGTGCAGGGCGGTCATATCCCGTCGATCGAAGAGGGCATTCGCCGGCACGATGAGTATATCGAGTTGACCCGCGCCGTGGCCGCGCAGGAGGGAGCCCGCGTGGTAGACCTGGCGCAGAAGATGCAGGCTCCGGAATACTTCCTGCGGGACGGCATCCATTTTACAGACGCCGGCCTGGATCGTGTGGCGGCCCTGCTGCACGAGGCTTTGAAGGAGTATGATCCGGATTAGCGCGCGGCAGATCTTTGCACCGAGCCGGGCCGAAATCACGCGTGCGTCAGAACGATGCGGTGGGCCGGTTTCTTTTCGCGAAGGGCGGCCATCGCTTTATTCACCTGGGTGAAGGGGTAGACCTCCGTTTCTGGACGAATATGATGACGCGCGCAGAAATCAAGCATGGTAGCGATGGTGGCCGGGCTGCCGAGCGGGCTGGCGGAGACCGATTTGTGGCCGCTCAGCAGGGAGAAGACGCCGAGGTTGAGCGGTTCGCCGACCGCTCCCACGAAATGCAAGTGGCCGCGCGGCCGTAGAACGTTGAGATAGGCGTTCCAGTCCAGCCCCACATTGACGGTGACGAGGATGAAGTCGAGCGAACCGGCGATGGATTCGAGAGCGGATGCGTCCCGCGAATTCACAAAATGATGCGCTCCGAAGCGACGGGCGTCGGCTTCTTTGTCGGGGTTCGAGGAGAAGGCGGTGACTTCGCAGCCCCAGGCTCGGAGAAATTCGAGCGCCATATGGCCGAGGCCGCCGATTCCCACGACACCCACGCGGTCGGTGGGCTTCACGCCGCTTTGCAGAATGGGGCTGAAGACCGTGATGCCGCCGCAGAAGAGGGGGCCGGCAATTGCCGTTTCAATACCGTCGGGCAGGGGAACGACCCAGGCCGCATCAGCGCGCACGCGATCGGCAAAACCGCCGTGCCGGCCCACAAGCGTTCCCTGTGCAGAGGGGCAAAGGTTGTGGTCGCCCTCCATACATTGCTGGCATGTCATGCAGGAATGGGAGAACCAGCCGAGGCCGACGCGCTGCCCGTTCTGGAGGTGAGTGACGGCGGCACCGACCTCCTCAACGATGCCCGCCACTTCGTGGCCGGGAACGAAGGGATATTGGGTCATGCCCCAGTCGTTGGCGTGCATGCTGAGGTCGCTGTGACAGATGCCACAAGCTTCCACGGCAAGCGTCGGAAGGGTTGCAATGCATGTCCGTCACCGGTAGCCTGACAATGTACTGTTCAACTGGAGGTGCATCGACATGAAAATCAAACTGTTCGATTCCCCGCACGCTACATGGCTGCTGCTGTGCGTTGGTCTCTTCATGGTCGGCTGCATGCAGGCAACTCGCTTTCGCAATGCGGAAAGCTTTCGTCACCCGGACGGCACCTATCGAGGAACATTTGTGGATGAAGGGATCATCCAGGTGAATGTACAGTTCAGCCTGGTAGATGGCGTTGTGACGGAGGCTTCCTTCCGGCATCTCGTCGGTGCCTTGCCGAGATACAACCTGGACACGGAGGAGGAGCCCTATCGATCCGTTGTGGCCCAGTATCACGAGGCGCTTCAGTATCTGGTCGGCAAACCGCTGGCGGCGCACCTTGCGGACTTATATGAGCCGGGCGAGGTCGTGACCAAGGAAGTGGATGGCTATTCGGGGGCAACGATCCGTTCGGTCAAGATCCTCTCCGCCATCCGTGATGCCTTGAATCGGGGCCCTTACGGCTTCTGAGCGGCGAAAGAAGATAGCGTCGGGGCCTATTGCCTGGCCACGGCACGTACGCGTAGGAACTTCTGGTCGTCGTCCCCTTTATCCACGGCGAACGTGGCGCGGTCGCGGGTCGCCCCAGCAATCTCTACAGCGCTATCGTCGACCACGAATTCGTCCAGCTCCGTAGCGGTCTCGACCCGCGTGATGCGGGGGCGAGGGGAAGCGAAGTGGGCCTCCGCAAGGAGTTGTCCTTCGCTGACGTCCATTCCGTCGAATTCGACCGGGATATTCTGCGCGTAGAGGTCTTCTTCGTCGAGCAACAGGCCGAAGTAGCGGAAGGAGCTGTACTCCGCATTGAACGGAATCTGGAGACTTTCTCCCGCTTTGAGCCGAAAGGGTTTGGGTAACCAGACAGTTTGTGAGTTGGTATAGGTGTCGAGGATCGTAATCGTCTGGAAGGCGCTGGCGGCGATGTTGTCGGCGCGTACGACGACCCGGATTTGGGTGGTGCTGGGCAGTGGTGTGGTGGCGAAGGGCCTGAAGCTTTCAATGATATAGATCTTGCCCGGCGGAATCGTGTAACTGCTGGGTGCTCCGCCGGTTCCGTTCGAACTCAGGAAGACGTTAAAGGGAACGACTCCCGCCTGGGCGGAAAGGGTGGTCAGCAGGCCGACGACGATGGCGGTTCGGATTCTCATGAGGGTTCTCCCGGGTGGTTCATTCAGTTGCAGGAGCTCCCGCCCCTCCTCCAAGCCGTAAATCAAATAATTTGATGGATCAAGGCCCAAACGCCGGGGAAGGCCGCAAGGGGTTGCACGCCATTTAGAGAAAACGAGAGGATTTGTCCGGCAAAGCTGTTGTGGATTTTCGGCGTCTGGTGGGATCAGAGGAGGACCAATCCGCGCGCTTCGAAGGGGGCGAAGTCCTCGCGGTTGCCAGTGGCGAGACGTGCATTGGCATGAAGCGCGGTGGCGGCAATCAGGGCGTCGATCCGGTTCCGGCGCACGCGGCCTGCGTGGTTGAAGAGATCTGCTGCGAGGCGGACCTGCGGTTCGTCGATCGGGACGATCTCGGCGAGAAAGGCGCGCACCACCTGTTCCTGCTCGTTCGAGACGGGACCACAGAGAAACTCGAACCAGGCGAGCATCGGTGTGATCAGCCGCTCCCCGGCCCGATACCACGCCGACACCTCCGCCGCTTCGCGCGAGCCGGGGACCAGGAGCCGGATGAGGTAGTTGGTATCGAGGCAGATCATATGCCCCTCCAGCTCTCGCGGTCCTGTCGAATGTTGACCAGTCTGCGCTCTGCCTCCTGAGGGTTCAGGCCCCGGCCCTTCTCATGAAGCTGCTCCAGCAGCCGGATGGGATCCGGACGCGTTTGGCTCAGCGCGCTTTCCGCCTGCTTCACCGAGCGACGGACCACTTCCGCCTGCGAGACACCCCACTCCACAGCGAGTCGTCTCAGCCTTTTTGCCGTTGCTTCATCCAGTGAAAAGGTCGTTCTGTACGCCCCCTTTTTCATGCCATCATGCTATACCATCATTTTCAAGTCCGCAAGCGGTAAGTTGGCGCAGAGGTTGCTGCTAAAGCCCGCATGAAGCGCTCTTCCTGTGTCTATCTTTCTACCTTCGCACTGCTCCAAGCCTTTTCCGCGGCGGCGATCAGCCCGAATGCGGTGGAACTGGAACTAGCGGGCCTGATCGCGCAGCATCCCGACCAGCAGCGGGCGGAAATGGTCTATGATCCTGCCTTGCACCTGGTGGCCAGGGCCAAGGTGCTCGATCTCGCTGAACGCGCCTACTTTGCGCATGTGGACCCGGATGGATATGGCCCGAACAAGGCGGTGACACTGGCGGGCTACGGGTTGCCGGCATGGTGGGGCGATGCAAATGACCTGAATTACATCGAGTCGCTCAACGCGGGGCATGTGAGCGCTGCCGCCGCGTTCGAGGGTTGGATGAAATCGCCAGGGCATCGGGCGCATATTCTGGCTGATCATAGCTTCTATACAGGACAGACCCGTTACGGGGTGGGCTATGCGAACGTCCCGGGATCACCCTACCGACGTTACTATGCCTTCATCAGTGCGCCGCCAAGCACGGGCGGTGACCAGGAGTTGGAGCCTTACACGGAGTGGTTGTTCACCCACTACAAGCCGATCGAGATCGACTTGGACGAGGACGAGACCGACACGAATGGAAACGGGGTGCCTCGCATCATCGAGTTCGCGCTGGATTTCGATCCTGGCGCGGCCGCCGAGTTACCGATGCCGGTCTTTAATTTTGAAAGTGCGCGCCTGGAGTGGGCGCTACCGGTGCGGCCGGACCTTGGATCGGTGACGTTCGAGGTGCAGCATGTGGAATGCCTGAAAGCAGGCGACTGGAGCGCCAACGGCATAGAGATCAGTGCCGATTCGCCGTTCGTGGCTGCCATGGGTGCCGGCGGCTTCTTCCGTCTTCGGGCCGCGCGCGAGTGATGTCTGCGAGCCAGCAATTCTCAGTATGGCCCTTGCCGCCTGAAGGCGGGACTACAAACGGGCGAAAAGCCTACGAAAACCGTTCATAGTACCTGCTTCAGCAGGCCCGAAGAACCCGTTCCGGGCCATACTGAGAATTGCTCTCTGCCAGCCCTGTTGGGTCGATGCATTTGCTTGGGCAGGGTTATGCTGGTGCTTCCTACTTTGCCGTAGGCTTCGGGTGAGAGGCGCAAGGGTTCTCGCCTTTCTAACCCCGGCAAAACCGATCTGATTAATCGCGTTGCTGCTCCGTGTTATTGCCTCGGTTCCGCCGATGCTTGGCGCCGCCGGAATGCCGGGGGTGGGGCGCAGGCCTCTTCTTTTGCGGGGGCGTGCTGGAACGATCGGGTTGAGGACGACCCGTGCCTGGTCCGCGGCAATCTCGTTCACCCGCGACGCGAGGTCGCGGGGGTCCGGCAAGGCATGGTGGCTTTTCGGACGCGAGGTCGCGGGGGGTCTGGCAAGGCATGGTGGCTTTTCGGACACGAGGTCGCGGGGGTCCGGCAAGACATGGGGCTTTTCGGACGCGAGGTCGCGGGGGTCCGGCAAGGCAAGGAAGCGGCTACACCTTCGCGCTATGGCAAGCGCGGCCGGGTTGGCAGAGGGTGTGGCAGGCGGCCTTGCCGTCGGGACCTACCTGGTCGTTGGTGCGCATGCACCAGTAGCCCATCGCATCTTCAATGTGCAAAAGGCCGGGGCGCTCGTCGTCACGATAATACATGGAGTTCATGCGCAACTGCACGCAGCAGGGCCGAGGCTTGTCGTCGAACTGGGGTTGCATCACACCGGCTCCTTCCCGCATGCCTTGAGCAATGCGCGTCGCACCGCGGCCCGCGCCCAGCGTACGCGGAACGCGTTCTGACTCATAGGCTGTGCATCGGACACCGCCGCCTCGGCGGCACGTTCGGCCAGGGCTTCGTCAAGATCGGCATGGCCCTGTAATAGCTCTTCGGCCGCGACAGCGCGCCAGGGTAAGGGCGCGACATGGCCCAGAACAATGTGCCACTTTGATCCATCCCACGCGGCGGCGCAGGAAGCGAGGGGCCAGTCGTAAACCTGACGCTCCTTGAGTTCGATATACGCGGACCGTGCGGGCAGTTCGTCCAGATCCACGCGAACCACCAACTCGTTCTGGGGCAGCACCGTTTCATTGATCGGGTCACGATCGGTATTCACAAAGAATTCGCCTGCGCGATATCTCCTTTCGCCGTCGGGCCCGTCGGTGACGATCTCCGCGCCGGCAGCGACGAGGACGGGCGCGAGACTGGAAGGATGCACAATGCGGCAGGCACCGCTGGGAAAGATGGAATGCGGTGCGTTCTCGCCGGCCCATGCATAGCATTGCGAACCGCCCTTTTTCAGGCAGGGAAAATCGGCGGAGCGGTAATACCAGCAGCGCGGACGCTGCAAGAGGTTACCGGCGAGGGTGGCACGTGCGCGAACCTCGGGCGACGCGGTGTTTGAAGCGGCTTCGGCTAAGGCAGGGAAGAGGCGGGGCAAGTCGGGAAAAGCCGCGATCCCGGCCAGTGTGGCCAGCGCGCCGAGGCGCAGGCCGCCGTCCTCGGTGCGCTCAATGGCGCGGAGGTCGTCGAGCGCGTCGATGGAGACGAGGCGGTCATGGGGCTCGACGCCCTCTTTGAGCAAGTCAGCGAGATCGACACCGCCGGCGAGCACGCGGTAGCCCTGTTGCAGGGCGGCGAGGGCGCCTGCGCGGTTTTCGGCGATGGCGTAATCGAAGGGTTTCATGCCTGGCCGCCTTCCCGTTCGTCGAGCGCTGCGAGGACGCGGGCCGGGGTGATGGGCAAGGCACGCACGCGCGCGCCGATGGCGTTGGTCACGGCGTTGGCGATGGCGCCCGCGGTGGGAATTGTGGTCGGCTCACCGAGGGCGCGCACGCCGTCCTCGCCGGGCTCGGCATCGATGATGGCGACGAGTTCGGGTAGATCGCCGAAGCCTGCGATCTTGTAGTTCAGGAAATCGGCGTTGAGCTGCGCGCCGGTGGGTCCGTCGAGGCGGCGCTCTTCGAAGAGGGCGAAGCTGATGCCTTGGATCATACCGCCGTAGATCTGGTTCTCGACGGTGAGCCGGTTAATGGGCATGCCGCAGGCCTGGATGCAGAGCAGTTTGCGCACGAAGACCTGTCCGGTTTCGGTGTCGACATCGACACGAGCGAATTGGACGGTGTCGGAGTTGCCTTCGCCCCAGTAGCGGTCGTTGAACTCGCCGCGAACGGAGAGTTTCTCGCCGCGCATCCAGGCGCAGGCGTCGGGCCAGCTTGCGCGGCGGTTGCCGGACGAGAATTCGCCGCGCTCGTATTGAACGGCATCGGGAGCGAGGCTCCATTCGCGCGCCACAGCGGCGCGGAGTTGGTCGAGCGCTTTCTGCGCGGCGTCGCGGACGGCCGGCGCGGTGAAAGGCGAGGTGACGGAGCCGCCGCTGGCGGGGCCGGGCGGGTAATCGCTGACGCCGACCTTGCCGACGAACCAGCGCCGTTCAAGGCCGAGATGCCAGGCGGCGACATCGACGGGCAGGACGTTGGCGCCGGTGCCGATGTCCTGGATGCCGATGCGGACTTCGACATGGCCGGAGCGGTAGACGTCGAGGTCAACAGAACAGCGGCCTTTCCAGGCGCCCCAGGAGGCGACCCCACAGCCGAAACCGGTCTTGATACGGCCGGGCGTGGAGCCGTCGGGGCGGCGCTCGTTCCAGCCAATGAGTTCGGCGCCGCGCACGAGTTGCTTTTTGCGGCGCTCGCTCGTTTCGTTGCGAAGGCGGATCTCGACAGGGTCGATCTCCAGGCGCGCCGCGAGTTCGTCCATCATCGATTCCATGGAGAACGAGGCCTGCGGCCAGCCGGGCGCGCGGAAGGCGCGGGGCAGCCCGGCGTTGAGGGCGATGGCGTCTTCGCTGCGAACGATGTCGCCCCAATCGTAGTAGGACGGCGCGCGCACACCACCGCCTGCGCCGCTGTGGCCGACAGTGCTGACGAGGTGCATACGTCCGCCGAGGAGGCGGCCGTCGCTGGCGGCGGCGATGCGATAGTATTGAATGGAGCCGGGCCGGTTGCCCGCGTCTTCGTGCTCAGCGCGGCGGTCGAGGGCGACGCGACAAGGGCGCTGAAAGCGTTTGGAGGTTTCGATGGCGAGCGTGCCTTCGGGGCCGATGCCGAATTTGCTGCCGAAGCCGCCGCCGACATATTCCGCGCGCACGGTGACGTTGGAGGCGCGCAGCCCGCTGGTGCGGGTGGATTGTTCGTGGCAGGACATGAGCGACTGCGTACTGACCCATACCTCAGCGCGGTCGCCGCGGACGTCGGCGGTGACGGCGTGCGGTTCCATGCAGGAGTGGGTCTGAATGTCGGTGGTGTAGGTGGCCTCGACGACCGCGGCGGCATCGGCGAAGAGGGCTTCGAGGCGCTGGCGGTCGGCACCGGAAAGATCGGGCGGGCCCTGATACTCCTCTTCAGGACGGGTGACGGGGTCGCTACTGCGGCAGGTGAGGGCGAGGGCGGCGTGCGCGTCGTGGAGGGCTTGTTCGGATTCGGCGACAATATGGCCGAGGCGTTCGCCGGCATAGTTCGCATCGCGCCGATCGAGTTCCACGGCGAGGACGCCGGGCACGCGGCGGGCTGCTTCGATGTCGGCGCTGACGACGCGGCCGCTGCCGAAGGGGAAGCGAATGAAGGCAGCGAGCACGGCGTTCGGGGGGCGTGCATCGACGGTGTATTGGGCCGCGCCGGTGACCTTCTGGCGGATATCGGGGCGGGGCAGGCGGTTTTCCATCGCCACATGGTTTGTGGCGCTCATGTTGGACCTCCGGTTCCGGTGGCGGCCTGAACGGCGGCGATAATCTTCGGGTGCGTGGCGCAGCGGCAGAGGTGGCCCGCGAGGCCTTCGCGAATGTCCGCCGCGCTGGGGTGCGGGTTCCGATTCAGCAGGGCCGCACTACCGACGACCATGCCGGGAATGCAGAAGCCGCATTGCGCGGCGTCATGCGCGCAGAAAGCATCGACGAGCCGGGCGTAGCGGGAGTCGGCGGCGATGCCCTCGATGGTTGTGACTTCTTTGCCGACCGCTTCGACGGCGAGGAGCAGGCAGCTCTGCACGGCCTCGCCGTCGAGGAGGACGGAGCATGCACCGCAAGCGCCGCGGTCGCAGCCATTCTTGGCGCCGGTGAGTTGGAGGTGCTCGCGCAGGGCCTCGAGCAGGGTGGTGCGCGGCTCGACGGTGAGCGAGTGGGTCTGGCCGTTGATGCGCAACTCGATTTTCCGCGGGCCGCGGCCGGTTTCCCGCAGGCCGGGCGTGGCGGGGGCGGCGTCGGGCGTTGCCTCGGCTTCGTCAGCGGGCGCGCTCAACGAGGGCAGCATGGTGGCGGCTCCGGCCGCGAGACCCATGCCGCGCAGGAAGTCGCGGCGCGTGGTGCGGATGCTGCGTCGGGGGGCAGAGGGTTCCTGTGGTGGCGTCGTTTCGCTCATGGGGCCGTCTCCGCGTGGGCGAGAAGCATGTGGGGAGTGTCGGCCAGAACCGGGGTGAGCGCAAGGGGGAATTGGCGGCAGTGTTGGTGATCAAGGGCCGACGTGGAACGAAAGGAACCGGTCGAAAAGCGGTGTGAGCCGGATGGCCTTGGTGCGGGTGAAATACTTCTCTTTTTTCAGCATCTTCTCCACCAGGCCGAAGGCGGCCAGGGGATCGATGATGCGATACCCCAGAATATCTGCGCCAGATAAGTATTGGGTCTCGGCCTTCAGGAGATCCGACTGCACGGAGGGCAATAGGACCTCCACGGGTAGTTCGTCGAGATCGATCCAGTGTCGCGCGACAAAACTAAGCCGCCAGAGGGTAAGGGCGATCGTCTGCTGCAGGATGGGCAACTCCGGTAGGTAGTCAAAGTAGGCGAGGTTCGTGTCGCGAAACAGCGCGACAAACAGGTCGCGGTAGAGGATGCCCGCTTTCTCGGGGGCAAGCATCGATTCCCCTTTGCGAGTGAGCATGAAGTGGCCCCGGTGCTTGCGAAGCAGGCCCGCCTCTTTGCAGAGGAGCCGTGCCTGATGCACACGGGGGATGGAGCGTTCGTTGTTGGTGTTGTCGCGCAGCGCCGGGGGAAGGTCGTGATGGGGAAGTTCCGGGAGCGCCTCATTCACCTTCTTGTTGAAGGCACGGGGCAGGTCGCCGAGGTTTGCCGTGGCTTTGACGCGCCCCGCCTCGTGCAAGGTTTCGAGCAGAACCCGGCAGTTCCGAAAGATTTCGATGTCCGATACTTCGGCGGCTTGCAGATTAGTGCTGAGCCGAAACGGTCCGTCGGATGCGGTCCAATCCGCGAAGGTGAGCAAGGCCGTGATCGCGCCCTCGAGCGGATCGTGTTCCAGCCCCTCCCGTTTCGGCAGAAAACGATCGCGATCGTACGGCGGCGTTTCGCGCGGGGGCAGGGTGTAGTCGGGAAACTGCTCGATCCACTCCTGCCGCGTTTCATCGTCTGCGTAGTAGCGGAGCCAGCATGCGGTGTCCTCTTCACTTCCGCTGCCGACCACATCGAGGTGGCAAGCCGAGTCTTCCCCCATGTCCAGGTCAAGGGTCTCTTGCACCAGGAGATCGTTGTAGAGTTCCCGATAGAGTTCCTGCTCGGAAAGGTGGTCGGTGCTGTAGAGGAAGACGCGGAGTTCCGCGAGGTGCTGAATGACCTGCCAGAGTTCCAGGCCGAGTTCATCGTCGGTCAGCGACTCGGGCGGCGGCATGAGATAGCCCTTTTCTTCGAGGCGTTTCAGCCAGGTGGTCCTGCCCGCGGTTTCGAAGGCGAGGACCCGTTCGAGAAAGGCGAGTTCCATTTCCGGCGGCATATCTTCGGCGGGCTCGCTGAACACGGCTTGGCCGTCGGCGAGGCTGTCGAGTGTTTCGCGGAGCTGGCGGATGCGCTCGCGGAGAAGCTTTTCTTCGAACTCGTCGCGTGGTGGTTCGGACATAAT
>SLOV01000178.1 GCA_007132345.1 Kiritimatiellia bacterium | reverse complement strand
TTGACCGATCAGCCGCTGATCGCGGTGCCGACGAGTGTGGGCTATGGCACGAATTTCCAGGGGCTCAGTGCCTTGCTGGCCATGCTCAACTCCTGCGTGCCGGGCATCAGTGTCGTGAACATCGATAATGGGTTCGGTGCGGGTGTTTCGGCGGCGCTCATCAACCGCTTGGGAGAGCCCGCATGAAGATCGTTCAGTTCAGCAGCGTCGGTGGCGCCAGCGGCGACATGATTCTTGCTGCACTTGCGGACCTCGGCGTCGATCTCGGCGAGGTGGAACGTGCGTTGCAGGCACTTGATGTGGCTCCGCTGCGACTCCTCTTGGCCGATGCGGAAAGCCATGGGTTACACGGGCGGCGCGTAGAGGTGCGGACCAGCGAGAATCAGCCGGAGGAGGAGCATGCCCATGGACATCATCACGATGACCATCACGATCACCATCACGATCACCATCACGAGCATGGGCACACGCATGAGGCGCATGCCCCGCATCGGGGCCTCACCGAGATCCGGGCGCTGATCGAGCAAACCGCGCTGCCCGAGGCCGTCAAGCGGCAGGCGATTGCCGTCTTCACCGCGTTGGGCAAGGCCGAGGCGACGGTGCACCGCCAGCCGCTCGAGAAGATCCATTTCCATGAAGTCGGTGCCCTCGACTCTATCGCCGATATTGTGGGCGGCTGTTATGCCCTGCATCTGCTGGGTGTGGATCGCGTCGCGGTCGGGCCGTTGCCGCTCGGACAGGGTACGGTGCGATGCCAGCATGGGGTCTATCCTGTTCCAGCGCCCGCCACCACACTGCTCCTCATGGGCCAGCCCACGGTTCAGACGGATGTTCCCCACGAACTGGTGACCCCGACCGGCGCCGCGCTCCTCACAACCTGGAAGAGCGACGATGCCCCGCCACCCGGCAGTCGCATGCTGCGGGTGGGATACGGGTTCGGTCACCGCCAGCTTGGCGACCGACCCAACGTCTTGCGCGCCACGCTGCTGGAGGTGCCCACCGATGTTGCGGCGCGAGAGTCCTGTCTTGTCCTGGAATGCAATCTCGACGATTGCACCCCGGAGATCGTCGGGGCGCTGACACGCAGGCTCCAGGACGCGGGGGCGCTCGATGTCTTTACGGTTCCTGCCTATATGAAGAAGCAGCGTCCCGGCGTTTTGCTCACACTGCTCGCCAAGCCGGAAGACCGCGAGAAGATGCTCGATCTGCTCTTCCGCGAAAGCACGACGCTTGGCGTGCGGGAATCGATGAACACCCGCACGGTCCTGCCGCGCGAGACGAAGGTGGTTGAAACGCCTTATGGGGCGGTTCGCATCAAGCAGGCCCGTTGGCAGGGCACGCTCGTCACCGCCGCGCCCGAGATGGAGGATTGCGAAAAACGCTCCGCCGAGCATGGCGTGTCCGTGCGCCTTGTCTACGAGGCAGCACAGCGTCTGGCCGGCATAGAACCAGTCTCCTGATTTCTTCTCAGAGGCTCGATCCGCTCCAGCCGAGTTTCTGGCGGAGCACGGAGAAGTAGTTGTAATCCGGCAGATGAAGGAAACGCACCCGGCTATCGTGTCGGCGCATCTCGATGCGGTCGCCCTGCCGCACATGATCGTGTTCCTGTCCGTCGATCGAGAGGATCAGGTTCTTGTTGGCGGCCACCACTTCCACGGTCAGCACGCTATTGTCGGGTATCACCAGCGGCCGCGTACTGAGGGTGTGCGGGCAAATGACGTTCAAGACAAAGGCAGGCGCCTCCGGGTGGAGGATCGGCCCCCCTGCGGAGAGATTATGGCCGGTGCTTCCCGTCGGGGTGGAAACAATGAGTCCATCGCAGACATAGGAGGTCACCTCGACGCCGTCGATGGCCACTCGCAGGGTGATGACACGCGGGGAGGCGCCCCAGCCGATGACCAGATCGTTGAGGGCCGTCACGGGGCCTGCGTTGCGGCCGTTGCCGATCAGGCGGCAATCGGCGAGGGTCCGCGAGGAGAGGCGGAACGTGCCCTCCGCCACGACATCGATGACCCGGCCCGCTTCCTCCTGCGTGACGCTGGTCATGAACCCCAGGCTTCCGAGATTTACGCCAGCCACGGGGATGTCGGCATGGTTGAGCACACGAACGGCATGCAGCATGGTGCCGTCGCCGCCCAATGCGATCAGGAGATCGATCGCGGTGTGGAAACTGTTCGGCTCCACGCGGCGCGCGGCGGGAACCAGGTCGGCGGTTTCGTCGCAAACGACCATTTCCATGCCATGCGCGGCGCAACGCTCCGCGATGGCCGCGAGTACGCTGGCCGCGTTTCGTTTGCTGACGTTTGCGAGAACTCCAATACGCTTCATGCTTTCCGCCAATACGCGAGAAACTCGATATTCCCAGCCGGTCCATGCAGTGGGGATTCCAGAACGCCCACCCAATGAAGCCCCATGGTCTCCGTACCGAAGGTGCGAATCTCTTCGATGACCCTCTGATGCACCGCACCGTCCCGTACGACCCCGCCTTTGCCGACGAACTCCGGGCCGGCCTCGAATTGCGGTTTAATCAGCGTCACAATCTCCGCTTGCACCGCGAGCAGAGGGGTAACAGCAGGGAGAATTTTGGTCAAGGAGATGAAGGAAACATCCACCACCGCCAGGCGGGGGTGCTCGGGCAGCGAATCGGGTTTGAGGTCGCGCGCATTGAACGACTCCATCACAACAACCCGCGAATCGTTGCGCAGGTCCCAGTGTAACTGCCCTTTTCCGACGTCGACCGCATAAACGCGCGCGGCCCCGTGCTGCAGGAGGCAGTCGGTGAAGCCGCCCGTGGAGGCGCCGATATCGATGGCGACGGCATCCTTTACGGTGACATTGAAATGATGCAGCGCCGCCTCCAGCTTCTGGCCGCCGCGGCTGACATAGGGCTCCGGCTCGATGCGCTCGATGGCAACATCTTCTGCGTAGGTATGACCCGGTTTTGCGGCGACCTGCCCCGCCACTCGGATATTGCCGCTGCGAATGAGGCGTTGCGCCTTCTCGCGTGTGGGCGCCAGGCCACGCTGCTGCACCAGTTGATCGAGCCGGATCTTCACAGCAAATCAACGGCGGAACATACGCTCGTCCGGCATTCGTTCCGTCACTACTTCGACCTGCAACTCGCGCTGATTGCGCCAAACCGTCAACTCGATCGGTTCGCCAATTGCCTTGCTGAAGATGGCCCGCTGCAGGTCGAGCATGGAGCGTATACGCGCATCGCCCACGGACAAGATGACATCGCCCTGATAGAGCCCGCTCCGGTAGGCCGGTGTATCCCGGAAGACCTCTGCCACAACAATGCCGCCATCCACGCCCAGCAGCCGGTTTGCGGCGGCCCGGTCGAGAACCCGCGGCAGAATGCCCAGCCAGGGACGTTCGACTTCGCCCTGCTCGATGAGCTGGCGGGCCACGAGCATGGCACGATTACCCGGTATCGCGAAGCCGACGCCGGCACTGTCGCGCGAACCGGCGGTTTGAATGACGGCGTTGATACCGATGAGGCGGCCTTCCACATCGACCAGCGGCCCACCGCTGTTGCCGGGGTTGATGGCGGCGTCTGTCTGAATGAAGTCCTCCAAGGCGAAGAGGCCGAGGGAGCGACCGATCTGGCTCACGATGCCCAGCGTCACGCTACTGCTCAGGCTGAAGGGAGAGCCGATGGCGATGGCAAACTCGCCGACCCGCAATGTGTCGGAGTCTCCCTCCTCGATGGCTCTCAGCGGCTGGTCGCCCAGCTCGAGAATGCGCAGCACCGCAAGATCGGTGTGCCGGTCGCTGCCGACCACCTCGGCGGGGAACCGCGTTTCGTCGGCGAGGATCACCTCGATCTCCTGCGCGCCTCGCAACACATGGGCACTGGTCAGCACATATCCGGCCTCATCAATAATGACGCCTGACCCCTGGCCGGCCAACCGTTCGGGAACTTCGAAGCCGCGCCCGAAGAAGAAGGGGTGATAGACGCGCGTTCGCGTTGCTTCGGTTCGCACCACGACGACCGAGGGCATCACGCGTTCCACGACATCAGCGGTCGCCTGATTTAACTGACGCAGCAAGTTGGCCGAGCCGGACGTGGGCCGGGCCAGAAAAGCGGCTAAGCAAATTGGGAAGAGGAATCGAAACATGCCTGTTCTCCTTAAAATCAATCATTCCGACGTTTGGCCGGCGGCGTTTGTTCACTCTCCTGGCGAGTCCGCTGCATCGAAGGGGACCGTGCCCTCTTCCTTTTGCAGGAGTTTCTCGATCTTCTTCTCCACCTCGTTCAGCCGTTCACTGCAGAGCTTCACCAGGCGTGTGCCTTCCTCGAAGCGCTGCATCAACTCTTCCAGGTTACTGCCTTCCTCCATTTCGCGTACGATCGATTCCAGGCGGGCCAGCGCCTCTTCGAACGTCGGCTCGGGCTCGGGACTTTTCTTACTCTTGGTCGTTGCCATGAACGCTTCCTTTCGTCTCTTCTACGCGCGAGCGCACCTCGCCATGTGCCAGCCGCGACAGGATGGGGGCGCCGGGCCGCACCTGGTCCGCATGGCGCAGCAACTTGCCATCGTCGGCAAAGGTCATGCTATAGCCACGTTGCAGCACCGCCTCGGGGCTGAGTGCCCGCAGATGGCGGGCGGCTGCATCGAGCTGCTGACGTCGCCGCTGCACGGCGAGGACGGCATAGTGCCCCATGCGCAGGGCCGCTTCGTCGACCTGTTGCTGCTTCTGTCGGGCGCGATGCTGCAAGTGGTGGCGCAGCTCCCGGTCGACCGCCGATAGCTTCTGCCGATGCTGGCGAACCAGTTGGGCGGGCTCTTGAAAAACATAACTGCGACTGCACGCGGTCAGGCGGCGGCGGAGTTCGAGGACGCGCCGCTCCAGGGCCCGCGCCATGCGCCGCTGCAAATTGTCGAGCCGCTCCTCGAATTCCGCTTTGGGGGCGACGACCCGCTCCGCCGCCGCCGATGGGGTGGGGGCCCGGTAGTCCGCAACGAAGTCGCAGATGGTGAAATCGATTTCGTGGCCGACGGCCGAAATCACCGGCAACCGGGAGGCCGCGACGGCGCGGGCTATCGGCTCCTCGTTGAAGGCCCACAGGTCTTCGAGGCTTCCGCCGCCGCGCCCCACGATCAGGACTTCAATTTCCGGATGGGCGTTGAGCCGTTCGATGCCGCGCACGATTTCCTGCGCCGCGCCTTCGCCCTGTACCTTCGCGGGGGCGAGCACCACGTGCAGGTTGGGAAAGCGTCGATCCAGAACGGTGAGAATATCGCGGATCGCCGCGCCCGTGGCGGAGGTGACCACGCCGATATGGCGGGGCAGGAGGGGCAACGGCCTTTTTCGGGCCGCATCGAAGAGCCCTTCGTCGGCCAGCTTCTTCTTGAGCAACTCGAACTTTTGCTGCAGGAGCCCTTCGCCCGCGGGTTCGGCGCGGACGACGTTGATCTGGTAGCGCCCCTGCGGTTCGAAAACCGTGAGGCCGCCCTGCACACGAAGCTGCATGCCGTCTTTCAGCTCGAAATCGATGCCGCGCTGGTTGCCGCGAAAGAGGACCGCGCCGATCTGGGCCTGGGCATCCTTCAAGGTGAAGTAGAGGTGCCCGGAGGCGGGCCGGCGCAGGTTGGAGACTTCGCCCTCCACCCAGACCACGCCGACCTCGTCCTGGAGGATCGCGGCGATGCGGCGTGTGATCTCCGCCACGCGATAGACCCGGCGCGCAGGCGGCGCGGCGGGTTTGGGCGCGCTGAAGTCGAAATCGAATAAGTCCGGATCGTGGTTCACCGGAACAGTAAACCATGAAGGCGAAAGGGAATGAAGCGGGAAAAGGGGAGGGCTATGCGGTGTGGTGATCGATCTCGCGGGCGCGCGGCTTATACATGAGTTGATAAAACATCTCGAGATAGCGGCGTGTCGCCTCGCGGCGAATGCCGGAGATGTGCCGCCAGAAGCCGTAGATGCGGGAGAGGGAGAGGAGACGATGCGCGTAGAGGTCCCAGGTGTAGCGCGTCTCGACACGCTTCTTGCCACCCTCGGAAATGGAGGTCCAGTAGTCTTCCTCCTTGGCGCAGCGATCGAAGAAGTCGACCAGTTGCCTGGCCACGCCGTCGCCGTCGTTGGGATCGATGTGGAAGCCGGAGGTCTCGTGTTCGACGATCTCGAGCGGACCGCCGTAGCAGGTGGCGAAGGTGGGAAGGCCGACGGACATCGCCTCGAGCACGGTGAGCCCGAAGGCCTCGAAGAGGGCGGGCTGCACGAAAGCGCCATGCGTGTCGGCGACGCAACGATAGAGTTCGCCGACGAGGTTCTTGTCGGTCTGCATATCGAGCCAGCGCACCTGCCCGTCGAGCCCGAATTCGTCGAAGAGCGCGTGCATGCGCTCGATCTGGTTGCGCTCGGCCGCGTCGTTGGAGCGGTCGGGCTGGACGTAGCCGCCTGCAATGAGGACGTTGCAGCGCTCGCGCAGGGCATCGCTGCGGGCGTACCACTCCAGAAAGCCGGTGACATTCTTGACCGGGTCGAGGCGGGCCATGGTGAAGAGCAGGGGCTTGTTGTTCTGTTGCAGGTGGCCGCGGGCGTTTTCGGAAGGCTCGCCATGGATCATGCCGGACACCGTTTCGCGCAGCGTGGGAATGCGGCGCGCTTCGTCGCTGTGCGGGAAGAAGACGTCGCTGTTGACGCCGGGCGAGACGATATTGAATTTGGGGTCGTAGATATCGATGCCCTTGAGCACGCGATAGAGGCCGGGCATGGAGAAGCTGCCATAGCTCTCGTACTGCCCCACGGTGGTGGCGGTGCCCGCGACCTCCTGGTAGGTGCTGGTGATGATGAAGTCGGCGGTGTTCATGGCGATGAGGTCGGCCGTGAACTGGCAGGAAAAGGCATGCTCGGCCTCGTGCTGGTGCCAGTAGAGCGCGGAGTGGAGATACTTGGTCTTTTCGAGTGCGTGCGCGATGTTGCATTGGGTGACGCCGAGCCGTTCGGTGAGCAGGGTGGCGACGAGGTTGCCATCCGAATAGTTGCCGATGACGAAGTCGACGCGCCCGCCCATTTCGGCGCGGACATCTTTTTCCACTTCGGCTGCGAACCGCTCGAGGTAGGGCCAGATGTGAAAGCGGGAAATCCAGTGCGGAACCACTTCCCCGTTTTCGTTACGGAACGGCACGCGCAGAATGCGGGCGAACTCCGTGCCGTTGACCGGCTCGATGGGTTGGTTGCAGGTCGTGCCTTTGGCATCGGGAATGAGGCGGGTGACGACGAGAATGGCCGGCTCGATGTCGAGCCCCTGCTCGTAACTGCGCCGCTTCATTTCGCGTTCCAGGGCGCGGACCTGATCGAGGATGTAAACGACCTGGCCGCCCGTGTCCGGCATGCCGAGCACGTCGGACTGGCCGAAGTAGCCGTGGGGGGAAAGAACGACGATGTTGAAGATCATCGGCATGCGGGCCAGGAACTCGGCCAGGGCTTTGGGCTCGGGCGCTTCGAGGATGTCCGCAAGCAGGCTCATGGTTTCGCGCACAATCTTGACGTTCCGGCCCCAGCCCGGTTCGAAGCCGAGCGGTTCGAGCCGGTCGCCGATCTCGGACCATTCGGTCTCCTCGGATTCGTCGGCCAGCAGGGTGTCGGCATCGCTGAGGGCCTTTTGCAGGGCAAGCGCGTCGGCGATGCGGTGGTTGATCATCAACTGGCGGCCCTGCGCGCTGTGCATGCGGAGAAAGTCGAAGAGGCGGGCCTCGCCCTTGCCGGCATCCTCGAAAATCTGGTTGGAGAGGTGCCGGTTCAGGAACTCGACGCCTTTGCCGATGGATCGCGAATCGCGCAGGCGGGGCAGCCCGCGGTCGAAGGGGGAGAGGTCGAGTTCCAGTACACGCGCGTCGGCCTCCTGGGCCTGGTCGACGAGCCGCTCGGTGATCTGGAGGAAGGCGGTCAAGGAAACGGGGTGGCACTCCATTTCGAGGAGGTCGAAGCGTAAGTAGGTCCAGGCGCCCACGCCGGAGCGGACGGAGAGGTAGATGGTGTCGGACAGAACGGCCGCCTCCTGCGCGGCATAGATCACGTCGCGCAGGGGACTTTGCTTGAGAACGGCCCCGTCCTCTGTGTCGCAGAACGCCTCGAATTCGCCGATCAGATCCGTATGAAGCAGAAAGGGGCTCTGGCGCTCCCGGAAGCGGCTGAGCAACATGAAACACTCTCTGCGGTTTTCGGACAGGAACTGCTGGATCTTGTTCATGGTCATCGTCTCCGTTATATTACACACGCAGGTGTCTGTACTTAAATGCCACGGCCGGGAGATTCAAGTCTGTAGCCTCTGCGAAAAAAGGGGCAGGAACCGGTGAACAAAGGGGGCGGAATCCCCATCGAACGAGCAAATGCCTGGTCCTTTTGCGGACTTGAAGCGGATTTGGAAACCCCTACACTGTTGCTCCTCATGAAAAAAACCCTCTATCGAATTGGCCTGGTCCTCTGCCTGGCGCTTGGGATCGGTTCTGCTCTGTCGGTGGAGGCAGCGCAAGTGGAGGCGTCGCAGGAGGAAGCGCAGCAGGATTGGGAGTTCTGGTTCCCGGTCGGGGAGACGATTCATTACAACCTCTTCTGGGGCGTCATTCCGGTGGCGAACTCGACCGCGACGGCGGAATGGGTGGAGTGGGAAGGGCGGCAGATGCTGTCGATCACGTTCCGGACCAAGTCGAACGCTTTTCTGAGCCGCATCTATCCAGTGGACGATCACCTGGAAGCAATCATCGAGCCGGAGACGTTCTTGCCGGTCAAGTTCAGGAAGCAATTCAATCAGGGGCGCTACAGCACCGATCAGACAACGCTGTTCGATCATGCGAACCGAACCGCAACCTGGATTCATAACGTGCGGAACTCGACGAACGAGTTTGAGATCGCGGAGGATACACGAGACCTGATCACGTTCATGTACTACATGCGCACGCAGGAGTTCGACGTTGGGCAGAACCACGACTTTCAGGTCATGGCCGACGAGAAGATTTATGACCTGAACCTGCGCGCGCACCGGCGGGAAGAAATCGAGTTGGAAAGATACGGGAACGTGGAGAGCATCGAGATTGAGCCGACTGCCGAATTCGAGGGTTTGTTTGTGCGGCGGGGCAAGATGACGGTCTGGGTCTCAGAGGACGAGCGACGCCTTCTCACGCAGGCCAGCATCAACGTCCCGGTGGGCAATGTGCATGTCAAACTGCATGAAGTGACGGGGCCGGGCGACGATTTCTGGCTGGACCCGCAGGACCCGAGCCGGCGTCGGCGCGGCAGGCGCAGGAGTCGACGCTGAATGAGTCTATCACCTGCCCGCTCCGAAGAACTTCTGGCACGTTTCGCCGACCAGCGCATTCTGGTGGTCGGCGATCTGATGCTGGACCGATACATTTATGGAAAAGTTGAGCGGATCTCGCCCGAGGCGCCGGTGCCGGTCGTGCTGGTGACGGAAGAGAAGGGGATGCCGGGCGGCGCGTGTAACGTGGCCCTGAACGTGCAGACCCTCGGTGGCGCCGGCACGATATCGGGCGTGCTGGGGGCCGATGCGGCGGGTGCGGAACTGAAGCGCCTGTTGGCGGAGATGCGGGTGAGTACGCGCGGCGTGCTGGAGCATGAGAAGGCGCAGACCACCGTAAAGTCGCGCGTGGTCGCCGAACGACAGCAGGTGGTGCGCGTGGATCGGGAGCGGCGCGGCGGCATCCCGCCGGAGGTGCGGGAGGCGTTCCGCGGCCATATCGAAAGCGCCATGGCCGATGCGACCGGCGTGGTGATTGAAGACTATGGCAAAGGCCTCGTGGAACAGGGCGTGGTCGACGCCGTGTTGCGTGCGGCGGAGGCGAAACAGATTCCCGTTGGCTTCGACCCGAAAGAGAACCACTCCCTGAATGTGCAGGGCATCTCGGTCGCGACACCGAACCGCAAGGAGGCCTTCTCGGCGGTCGGCATGCAGGAGCCACTCGAGCCGGGTGAGCCGATGCAGGACGAGACGTTGAAGGAAGTGGGGCGGCGGCTGTACGAGAAATGGCAGCCCACACTGGGCCTGCTCCTGACGCTCGGTCCGCAGGGTATGCTGCTGGTGAAGGGTGGCGAGCCTGCGCTACACGTCCCGACGCGGGCGCGGGAGGTGTTCGACGTCAGCGGCGCGGGGGACACGGTCATCGCGACCTGTGTTCTGGCCTTGGCTGCGGGGGCGACCCCGGAGGAGGCCGCGGAGCTATCGAATTATGCGGCCGGCGTGGTGGTTGGAAAACTGGGCACGGCCCCGTGCTCGGTCGACGAACTGAGGGCGGCCCTGCCGCGTTGACGCTGAGGCCCGGAGAGAAGCGGAATGGCATTCGAACCGAATCGAATCGTGGGGGTCATCCCTGCGCGCTGGGGTTCCACCCGGTTTCCCGGCAAGGCGCTTGCCCTGATCGCGGGGCGCCCGCTCGTGGTGCGGGTCTGGGAGCGGGCCTGCCAGGCGAAGCGGCTCGATGCGGTGGTGGTCGCGACCGACGACGACCGTATTCGCGAAGCGATCGAAGCCGTGGGCGGCGAGGTGGCCATGACGCGGCCGGATCACCCCTCGGGCACGGACCGGGTCGCGGAGGCCGCGCGCGCGGCGGGTGCGCGGGTCGTGGTGAACATTCAAGGGGACGAACCCTTGATCGACCCGGCCCTGATCGACGCGGTGGCGGGCGCCCTGGCGGAAGACGAGTCGTGGGACATGGCAACGGCGGCAGCGCCCTTCGGTGCGGAGGAAGACGTGACAAGCCGCGACGCCGTGAAGGTGGTGCGGGGGAAGGACGGACAGGCGCTCTATTTTTCGCGCGCGCCGATTCCCTGCGAGCGCGATGCGGCCACACCGAACCCGTTGCACTTTTGGCGGCATATCGGGATTTATGGCTATCGCCGTGACGTGCTGGACCGGCTGGTGGCGACGCCCCCCTGCGAGTTGGAGCAGATCGAGAAACTCGAACAGCTTCGCGCGCTTTATCTCGGTTGCCGCATCCGTGTACTGGAAACCAGCCAGGCGGGGGTGGGGGTCGATACGCCCGCTGACGTGGCCCGGGCGGAGGCAGCGCTGCGCGAGGCCGGCCTGACCTGATGGATCGGAGAAGCGGGAGATGGGCATGACGAAACAACTTCGAATCGGCGGGGTCCCGATCGGCGGGCGTAGCCCGTTGGCGCTGATTGCCGGGCCCTGCGTGATTGAGAGTCGGAAGGGTTGTCTCGGGCTGGCGGCGCGCCTCGCCGCGTTTGCGGAGGCGGAAGAAGTGCCGCTCATCTTCAAGGCCTCCTTTGACAAGGCCAATCGCTCCTCTGGCACCTCTTATCGTGGCCCCGGCCTGGAGGCGGGGCTGGAGATTCTCGCGGAGGTGAAGGCACGGCACGGGCTTCCGCTGCTGACGGATATCCACCTGCCGGAGCAGGCCGCACCGGCGGCGGCGGTGGTGGATGTCTTGCAGATTCCGGCCTTTCTTTGCCGCCAGACCGACCTGGTGGTGGCCGCGGCGGAGACGGGGAAGGTGGTCAACGTGGAGAAGGCGCAGTTTCTCGCGCCGTGGGACATGAAGCAGGTCGTGGCCAAGGCGGAACAGGCCGGGAACCGGAAACTCATTCTGACCGAACGCGGTTCCAGCTTCGGTTACAACAACCTGGTCGCGGATTTGCGCAGTTTGCCGGCCATGGCGGAGCTCGGCTATCCCGTGGTGTTCGATGCCACGCATAGCGTGCAACGGCCGGGCGGCGGTGGCGATTTCACCGCGGGCGACGGGAAGTGGGCGCCCGGCCTGGCGCGGGCGGCCGTGGCGATGGGATGCCATGGCGTTTTCCTGGAAACGCACGTGAACCCGAAGCGCGCCCTTTCGGACCGGGAGAATGCGATTCCCTTTGCGCGTCTGCCGGGATTGTGGCGGCAGTTGCGGGCCATTCACGATTTGGTGCATGGAAGGGTTCGACCTTGAAGGTAATGCGTGATAGGAAGTGCGCCCACGGGTGAGGACCCATTTGGATCGAGCGAAACGTATGCGGCGGAAATACATGGTCATAGCAGTGCTACTGGGCGGCAGCCTGGCGGCCGCGGTCTGGGCGCGGACGGAAGGCATGAGGCTGACCAACTTCCGTGTGCCGGAATATAACGAGCGCAACGAGAAGAAGACCGAACTCATCGGCGAGGAGGCCTTTGTGCTGCCGGATGGGCAGGTGGATATTCGTAACTTCCATCTAGACGTCTTCCAGATAGGCACGACCAATGTGCAGATGCGCGTGACGGCCCCGCAATGCTACTATCACCGGGACCGTCAGATTGCCCGGTCGGAAACCGGGGTGAAGATTGAGGGCGATAAGTTCGTGGTGACGGGCGAGAATTTTGCCTGGGACGCCCGGCGCGAGATCTTCCAGATTTTTACGAATGCACAGGTGGTCCTCCAGCGGGACCCGGAGCGGATGCAAACGCTTCAACCACAGGCGGAGAAAGACTGACATGGCAACTTGCGATTTGAAGAATGCGTTGACCGCCGCTTGCGTTTTGCTGGCCGTGGCCATGGGGGTGCAGGCCCAGGTCGGTGTCCCGGCGACGGCACCGGACGACGTCACGGTGATCACGTCCGAGCGGCTCACGTTCGACTACCGCCAGCAGTTTGCGCTGTTCGAGCGCGACGTGGTGGTGGTGGACCCGGAACTCCGGCTGAGCTGCGACCGGCTGGTGGTCTGGTTCGATGACGACGGGCAGGCGCGCTTGATCAAGGCCGAGGGCAATGTGCGGATGACGCAAGAGGACAAGATTGCGGAGGCGGGCGAGGCGACGTACGACCTGGAAAAATCACGGATTGTGCTGACCAAGAACCCGCGTGTGCAACAAGGCAACGACTTCCTCGAAGGCACAGTGATCACCTATTATGTGGAAACGCAGGTGATGATCTGCGAGCCGCAGGCAAAGCTCGTGATCTTCCCGAAGTCGGATGGCGGACGCAGCGCGCCCCTGTTGGCACCATGAGCGAATCTCCGGCAGAGCAAAGCGGTCTGCTGCTTGAAACGAAGGGCCTGGTCAAGGCGTACGATGGCCGTGAGGTGGTCAAGGGCGTCGATTTGAACGTGAAGGCAGGCGAAATCGTTGGTCTGCTGGGGCCGAACGGTGCGGGCAAGACCACCAGCTTCTATATGACGATCGGCTTGGTCAAACCGACGCGCGGCGAGGTCTTCTTCAAGGAACAGAACATCACCCGCATGCCGATGTATCAGCGGGCCCGGCTGGGCATGGGGTATCTGAGCCAGGAGCCGTCGATTTTCCGGAGCCTCACCGTTGAGCAAAACGTGATGGCGATTCTGGAGACATTGCCGCTCGACCGGCGGCAACGCAAGGAGCGGCTGGCCTTTCTTCTGGAAGAGTTGAAGATTGCGTATGTCGCGAAACAGAAGGCCTACACCTTGAGCGGCGGCGAACGGCGTCGCCTGGAAATCACCCGGGCGCTGGTGACCAGTCCTGCCCTGATCCTGCTGGATGAACCCTTCAGTGGCGTTGATCCGCTGGCGGTGTATGACGTGCAACAGATCGTGATGGAACTCAAGCAGCGCGGCCTCGGGATTCTCATCACCGACCATAACGTCCGTGAAACCCTGGCGGTGGTGGATCGTGCCTATTTGATCTGCGACGGAACCGTGTTGCGGGAGGGCAGCAGCGATTTTCTCATTAACGACAAGATCAGCCGTGACCTTTACCTGGGGCCGCGGTTCAGTATGTAGGAAGGCTTCCGCATTGTGGGGCGCGGCGGCATTCGATAGTGTGCGAGGGCGGAACGACTTCATGGAGCAGGTAGCTATAGAGGGATTGCAACAGTCCGTAACCCCACGCCGGGGCGGGAGGCCGTCGGTATGTCTCTGACGGTGCGCGATTTCTATGAAGCCGGCCGCGAGTCGCTCTCTCTGGAGCTGATTCGCGGGGAGAAACAACTGGACCGCATCATTCCGGAAGCCGCGCTCAATCGGCCCGGCCTGGCGCTGGCGGGTTTTCTCCAATATGTGGCCAACAAGCGGGTACAGGTACTGGGCCTCGCCGAGCTGACGTATCTCAAGTCGCTCAAGGCCGCGGAGCGCCGGGAGCGGCTCACCGGTTTCTTCGAAAAGCATATCCCGGCGCTGGTGGTGACACGCAACCGATTGGTGCCCAAAGAGTTGCTTTTGATCAGCGAAGCCTTCCACGTCCCTGTGTTGCGGACCCCGATGATTACGATGGATTTCGTGAACCGGGGAACGCTCCTGCTGGAAGACCTCACCAGCCCCCGCATGATGGCGCAGGGCACAACCGTCGATGTCATGGGGATCGGGGTAATGCTGGAGGGCGAGCCGGGCATCGGAAAGAGCGAAACGGCGATGGCCCTGGTGCGGCGCGGCCATTCGCTCGTGGCCGACGACACAACAGTCTTGCAGCGAGACAGTACGGGCGATATCGTAGCCAGCGCAGTCGATGTGACGCAGTTTCACATGGAAATTCGCGGTTTGGGGATCATCCATGTGCCCAGTCTCTTCGGAGTCGCCTCCATGCGGCTCAGAATGAAACTTGACATGGTGGTGTGTCTGCATCATCAGCGCAGCATGGAGGACGTGGACCGAACCGGTTTAGCGCCGCAGAGCCGCGACATTCTCGGGGTCTCGGTGCCCGTCCTCAATCTGCCGGTGGGGCCGGGCCGCGACATCTCGCTGATTATCGAGGTTGCGGCCATGAACCAGAAACTGAAATTCTTGGGGCACGACGCCGCGAAAGAATTGGACGAGCGGCTCATTAAGACGCTCTTGCGGAAAGCCACGCGATGACAAGAGGAAATCCAACAGAAACCGGAGCGACGGCGGCGAGCCGGACGTTCACCGTCACGAACAAGTACGGCATACACGCCCGGCCTGCTGCGCTCTTCGTGAAGACCTGCTCCCAGTTCCAATCCGAGATTCTGGTCGAAAAGGACGGGGCCGTGGTATCGGGCAAGAGCATCATGGGTCTGCTGACGTTGGAGGGGCATCATGGGGCGCAACTGCGGATATCGGCGAATGGACCGGATGCGGCGGAGGCCATGGAGGCGCTCGGCACGATTTTCGAGAACAAGTTTTACGAAGATTAGGGTGAAGGCGATATGGGCAAAACCAGTCTTGTCCTCCTATCGCGCTCCCCGGTCCGGCACATCCGAGTGCTTGGCATTCGTTCGGCCATAGACCCAGGGGCTCAACTCACATGAACAATAGCTCGTTCGATACGGTTCAGGGCGTTGAACTCCGGGGCATCGGCGTGTCGCCCGGCGTCGCCGTGGCTCCCGCTTTTCTGATGCACAGCGAGGAGGCGCGCGTCGTTGAGCGCGACATTGCGCCCGGCGAGATCCCGCGTGAGATTGCCCGGCTTGAGGACGCCCTCATCGCCACGCGGGCGCAGCTCCACGATATTCAGCGGCGCGTCAACGAGGCCATGGGCCACGAAAGCGCCAGCATCTTCGACGCACACCTGCTGGTCGTCGACGACCGCTCCCTCGTCGAGGAAGTGATTCGCGGTCTCTCCAGCCGGCGCCAGAACGTGGAAGCCGTTCTCGTTGATGTGGCCGAACGCTACGCAGGCGCCCTCGCTGCGGTGCAGGACGACTACCTCCGCGAGCGCGCCGCCGACATTCGAGATGTCACCCGTCGCATCCTGCGCAACCTGTCAGGGCATAGCACCTCGCAGCTCTCGGAGTTGAAGGAGCCCTGCCTGCTGATCGCCAATGACCTGCCCCCTTCCGAGACTGCCGTCATCGACAAGAGCCGTGTTGTCGGGTTCGCCACCGACATCGGCAGCAATACTTCGCATACCGCTATCATGGCGCGGGCCCTCGAGATTCCCGCCGTGGTGGGGCTCCACGACGTCAGCGTGCGGGTCCGGCCAGGGGACAAGGTCCTCATCGACGGTTCCAAGGGTGTGCTCATTATCAACCCCACCCAGGAGCAGCTTGCGCATTATGGTGAGGTAGCCGAATTCCAGCGCA
>SLOV01000321.1 GCA_007132345.1 Kiritimatiellia bacterium | reverse complement strand
GTCGCGCCCGGCACCACGAAACGCTGCACGGAAATCCTGGAGCAGCACGCGGGCGGTACCCCGGTACATGTCGCCTTCAATCCCGAGTTCCTCCGCGAAGGCGCCGCCATCCGCGATTTCGACGCGCCGCCCTACACCATCATTGGCACCGCGGACCCCGTCGCCGAAAAGGCCGTGCGCGAACTCTACGCAGGTGTCAATGCCCCCGTCCTCGTCATTCCCGCCGAGCAGGCCGAACTCATCAAGGCCTCCGCCAACGCCTGGCACGCCACCAAGATCTCCTTCGCCAACGAGATCGGGCGCCTCGCCAAGGCGCATGGCGTCGACGGCCGCGCCGTCATGGACCTGCTCGTGCAGGACACCAAACTCAACATCTCCCCCGCCTACCTCAAACCCGGCTTCGCCTTCGGCGGTTCCTGCCTGCCCAAAGACGTGCGCGCGCTCATTGCCCAGGGTCGCGATGCCGGGGCCAGTCTGCCCCTGCTCGAGTCCCTGCTCACGTCCAACGACCGGCACATCGACCACGCCGAAGCCCTTGTGCTCCAGCAGGGCAAAACCCGAATCGGCGTGCTGGGCCTCGCCTTCAAAGCCGGTACCGATGACCTGCGCGAAAGCCCTGCACTCGAACTGGTCCGGCGCCTGCTCGATCGCGGTCTTGCCGTGCGCGTCCTCGATGACGCGGTCCGCGAAGCCACGCTCATCGGCTCGAACCGCCGCTTCGTGGAGGAGCACCTGCCTCAGCTACCCTCGCTCCTCGTCGGCAACGAGTCCGAACTGCTCGAACACGCCGAACTCGTTGTCGTCACGCAAGGCGCGGCGCGCTTCCGCCAGTGGCTCGACGAATCCGCGCCTCATCTCCCCGTCGTCGATCTGGGCGGCCTCTACGCGGCCACGCCGCCGGAAAGGAACTATGACGGAATCGGCTGGTAACGGCGCGCCCCGGCGCGTCCTGATTCTTGTGGAGAACCTGCCGGTCCCCTTCGACCGGCGGGTCTGGATGGAATCCACCACGCTCCACGCCGCGGGCTACGAGGTTTCCGTCATCTGCCCCATGGGCAAGAACGCCACCGCGCCCTACGAAGTCATCGACGGCATCCATATCTACCGCCACCCACTCCCGCCCGAACACAGCTCGGCGCTCGGCTACCTGCGCGAATACAGCGCCGCGCTCTGGGGCGAGTGGCGCCTCGCGCGCCGCGCCCGCCGCGAACGCGGCTTCGATATCATCCACGCCTGTAACCCGCCCGATCTGCTCTTCATTGTCGCGCTCTGGTTCAAGCTCTTTCATCGTACGGGCTTCCTTTTCGACCACCACGACCTCACACCCGAGCTCTACGAATCGAAATTCGGCAAGCGCGACATCTTCTACCACGTCATGCGCCTCGCCGAACGGCTCACCTTCTTCTTCGCCGACACCGTCATCAGCACCAACGAGTCCTATCGCGAAGTTGCGCTCACCCGCGGCCGCAAAAAACCAGAGCACGTACACGTCGTGCGCAGCGGCCCGAATCTCGAACTCTTTCAACCCACCGCAGGCAACCCCGATTACAAACACGGCCGCCCTTTTCTCATCGGCTACCTTGGCGTCATGGGCGAGTTCGACGGCGTCGATCATCTCGTGCGTGCCGCGCACGAACTTGTCCTGAACCGCAATCGCACCGACCTCCAGTTCTGCCTCGTCGGCAGCGGGCCCATGCTCGGATCGCTCCAGGCGCTCGCCGATGAACTCGGCATTTGCGATCATGTCGAGTTCACCGGGCGCATCCCCGACGCCGACATGATCGACCGCCTCTCCACCTGCGATGTATGCGCCAACCCGGACCCCTTCAATCCCCTCAACGACAAGTCCACCATGAACAAGATTCTCGAGTACATGGCCCTGGGCAAACCCATCGTTCAATACGACCTCGTCGAGGGCCGCCGCTCCGCCGAAGACGCCTCCCTCTACGCCGAGCGCAATAACATCTCCGACTTTGCCGACAAGATCGAGGCCCTGCTCGCCGACCCCGCTTTGCGCGCCGAAATGGGCGCTCGCGGCCAGCGCCGCATGCAGGAAGAACTCGAATGGCGCCACCAGGTTCCCCGCCTCCTGGCCGCCTACGACGACGCATTCTCGCGCCTGCCCCGACGACGCCGATGAGGTGCCGCTTCTCACAAACCATCTCTCATCAACAGATTACGCCTCTCGCAACTGGCCGCACGCCGCCCGTCATACGCCGCATCGCACCGTGGTCAGAATCCGCGGCGCGCCATTGCGGCCCAGCGCATAGATCCACGCAGGGAAAGGGGCTTTCAACGAAAAGCCCGGCAGAGTAGTCTACCCCCAAATGTCTAGCCCCATGCCAGCCCAGCTTGCAGTCGAGGTCCCAACAGACTTCCAGCCAACGGTTCCCGAGACCGCGGTGATTCAACAAACGCCGAAAGAGCGGGACCTCCCTGACTTCAGCTTCTTCCGGCGACGCATGCGAAATGCGATCCTGATCTGGCTCTCCGACCTGGTCGCCCTCAATATCGGAATTTTCGCCGCCGGCCTTTTCCGTCTCTGGTGGAAAGGCGAATCGATGATTCCAGAGTGGTATTGGGCGGTTCTCGCCGCCTGGAGCGTAGGCGCCATCATTTTAGATTTACTCCCTGGCTGGGGGCTCGGCGCCGTAGAGGAATTACGGCGCACAGTTGGTCTCGCCATTGGGGTCTTTGCCATCGTGGCCCTGGGGCTGTTCCTTGTCCAAACCGCCGGCGAGATCAGCCGCCTCACCTTAACGGCCTCGTTCGTCGTCGGACTGCCGTTGCTCATCTTTCTGCGGCGTCTCATGAAAAGAGGGCTCATCGCCCAGAATGCATGGGGTCTGCCCGCCGTGCTTTACGGTGGCGGCCAAGGTGTCGCCGTCGCGATCAATGCGCTTCGCGAGGAATCGGGCCTCGGCTACATCCCGGCTGGCGTCTTTTCGGATGAAGAACCGCCGGCCTCCGGCGAAATCGCCGGGTTACCGTGGCTCGGCTCCACCGCCTGTATCACGCAAAATGCACCGGTTGCCATCCTTGCCGCACCGGAAATGTCCCGCCACCAGGTGGTGGAAATGCTGGAGGGACCACTTTCAACATATCGCCATGTCGTCATCATCCCCGATCTGCTCGATGCACCCTCCCTCTGGGTCACCACGCGCGATCTCGGCGGCATTCTCGGCCTCGAGGTTTCGCACAACCTGCTCGACCCCATGGCCCAGGTCATCAAACGTACGACCGACCTCCTGGTCACCGTCGCAACGGCCCCGCTCTGGATGCCGCTCTGCCTCCTGATCTCCCTCCTCATCCGCCTCGAAGACCGCAAGCCCGCCCTCTTCCTCCAGGATCGGGTCGGCGTGGACGGGAAGCCCTTCAAAACCTGGAAATTCCGAACCATGGTGCCCAATGCCGAAGAAGTGCTGCGCAAGAAGCTCGAAGAAGATGAAGACCTGCGCGACCAGTGGAACGGGAATTTCAAGCTGAAGAAAGACCCTCGCATCACCCGCGTCGGCCGCCTCCTCCGCATCACCTCACTCGACGAGATTCCGCAGCTCTTCAACGTACTCTTCGGCCAGATGGCCATCGTCGGCCCTCGTCCCCTGCCCGATTACCACTACCAGGAACTGCCTGCCCGCGTGCGCCGCATGCGCGACCGCGTGCGCCCCGGCATCACCGGCCTCTGGCAGGTCTCCGGGCGAAGCGATGCAGGCACCGACGGCATGCGCCGCTGGGACGTCTATTATGTACGCAACTGGTCCATCTGGCTCGATCTCGTCATCATTGTGCGAACGTTCCGCGCGGTGTTCGACAAGCGTGGCGCCTACTAAGCATCGCCGCCGCTTCCCCTTCCGCCTCGGTGTCTGCCTGGCCCTGCTCGGCGCCGTCACCGCGCGGGCGCTCTCTCCACACGAAGTCGCCCTGCTCATCAACGCCGACTCTCCCGCCTCCCTCGAAGTCGCCAATGCCTACGCCGAAGCGCGCGGCATCCCGCTCGCCAACCGCATCTATCTCTCCCTGCCCCCCGAGGTCAGCGCCCCCGCGGGCCAAATCAGCCCGGCTCAGTTCCGCCAGTCGATCTGGAACCCGGCACGCGCCTACCTGCGCGAGCAAGGGCTCGAAGATCACATCCTCGCCTGGGTCTACTCCGTCGACTTCCCTTACCGCATCTCCACCCAGCCGGCCATGTCGATTCACGGCTTGACCCTTATGGGCGGCCAAGTCCCCGATGCCGACATCGTCGACAAGGCCCAGTTCGTCTCCCACTACTACGCCGGTCCCGACGAACCCGGCGGCCCCCAACTCCCCAGCCGCGCCCTCGCCTTGCGCCACATCCCCGCGCCGGCCGAGATGCCCGTGCCCAGCTTCAGCCTCGGCCACGTCGGTTCGCGCGGACTCTCCACGCCCGCCGTGCTCGAACAACTGGACCGCGCCCGCCTCGCCGACGGAACCGCGCCC
>SLOV01000144.1 GCA_007132345.1 Kiritimatiellia bacterium | reverse complement strand
TACCGTTCACCCATTCGAATCGACTGCTCGCATGCCTGAACTCCTGCCAGAAATTTGCGCCGTGAACTCCGTCAATCCGTCTACCGGCGTGGCGGAGCGCTTCTCTGCCGCCGCGACAACCTACGACTCGAACGCGCAGGTGCAGCGGGAGGCCGCGGCCCAACTCGCCGCGTGGCTGCCTCACGTGCCGCAGCCCGGTGCTCTGCTTGAAATCGGGTGCGGCACCGGTGCGTTGACAAGGGAGTTGATCCGGCGCTATCCGCAACGCCCATTACACGTCGTCGAGATCAGCGCCTCGATGGTGGAGCGATGCAGGGCCACACTGCCGGCTTCGGGGCAGATCAGGTTTCATGTCGAGGATGCCGCCGGTTTCCTGCCGTCCGAACCGGTGGCCCTCGCGACGAGCAACTGCGCCCTGCACTGGATTGCGCCATTGCATCAAACCATGCGGACTCTCCACGATGGCCTGATGCCAGGCGGGGCGTTGGTGGCTTCCATCATGATCGAACCCACGCTGGGCGCTCTGCGCGAGCTGCGTACGGAAGTCGCGCCGCATAAACCCCCGCGCGGCAAACTGCCGAGCAGAGAAGAAGCACTTCACGCGATCCAGGAAGCAGGTTTCGCCGTGGCGGCCACTGAAACACGCATGTTTACTCAGATTCACGCATCCGCAGGCGCGTTTCTGCGCGCACTGCATGAGACAGGTGTCACTGGCGGCGCGGTTTCGCGGTCGCATCAGCCCCTCAACCGCTCCGAACTGCGCGACCTGGAGGCGTTATGCCAGCAGTGTCTGGGTGACGGGCAAGGCGGCGTCCGGGCAGAATACCATGTGCTCTTCGTCAGGGCAGAACGTTGAGGTCAGCCTGTTGTGAATCGCTCCATCTTCATTACCGGCACCGACACCGGCGTGGGCAAGACCATGCTGACCGCGGCGCTGTTGATGGCATACCGCTACGATGGCGTGGATGCGGTTCCCTTTAAGCCGGTGCAGACGGGCTGTGAACCGGATGCAACAGGCTTTCTTCGTGCTCCGGACGTCGACCTTTGTCTTCGCCTGGCAGGACTGCATGACATCGGGCCGAACAAGTATAAGGAGCTGGCCCCTTTCCGCTATCCGTTGGCCTGCTCCCCGCATCTCGCAGCCGAGCAGGCGGGCGAAACGATCGATCTAAACGCCTTGCTCGACTCCGCACGTCGATTGGCTTCGCAACACGAAGTCGTTCTGGCCGAAGGTGCGGGCGGCGTCTGTGTGCCCCTGAACCGGCAGGAGACGATGCTCGATCTGATGGCGCGCCTGGGCTGGCCGGTTCTGATTGCCGCCCGGCCAGGGCTCGGTACGCTGAATCATACCGCACTCACCGTACAGGCGGTGCGCCGGCACGAGCTTCCTTTGTTGGGGATCGTGGTGGTGCATGCCTCTCCGCCATCCGGAGATTTCATCGAAGCCGACAACCTCCGCACATTGCCCTGGCTCTGCGATGGTCCCGTGCTGGGAGAAATTCCCTACGCAGGCCAGGACGAGAATTCCATGCCGATCAATGCCGAGGCAATACGGAGAGCAGGGCAGCGCATCTTGCTGGCGCTGCGGAACCCTTCCTCCGGGAATCCCGCGTCCTCGGTGACGCATACAGATGAGCCGCAAGATCAGTGGCCCATCTGAAGAGACCGCCCCCTCACGCGCTCGGCTGCGAGGGCACCGACTTCAGCGCAAACCGCGCACTGCGGTGCCATAGGTTCTCGCGCCGTGCGGCATCCTTACTGATCGCCACCATGCGCCCCATCAACGAGGGCGACGAGTCCGAGGGGCGCTGCTGAGCATTCCCCCCAACACGCTCCAGAACCTCGATCTGCTCTGCGGCTTTTTCCTCCATGACATAACCCTCCAGGTTCGCTACCGTTCAGAGACTCACCCGCCTACCACGGTAAACATACAACCGCGCAACGTTTTCTTCAATTGTCAAGATGTTTATTCCCATTCGAATGTTGATTCGGTATCCTCGCCAGAGAAAGAGAAGGGCTTCCCTGTTGCCCAATGTCCTATGTTTGCTATAAAAACCGACATGCATTCGATAGAGGTTAGTAGATCATTCGGACTGAGGCAGCGTCGCCTCGTAATCGCTCTAATGCTTCTGCTTTTCGGAGCAAGTGGGGGGATCGCCGCCGAATTCGATTTTCGAGATCCGAAGGGCGTTAACACCATTGCGTTTGCCCTGGACTCCCGGCTCGAACCGCTACGGGGCCTTGCCTCGGGCATTTCGGGCACACTCCACTTCGATCCCGCAGACCCCGGCGCAACGCGCGGACGCATTGTCGTTGCGGCGTCCAGCCTCTTCTTCCCCAACCAGCGGATGACCGAAGTGCTCAAATCGCCGGACTGGCTGAACATCGCGGAATACCCCATCATCTCCTTCACCTTTCGGGACGTGCTCGAAACCGAAACGGTGGATGAAAATACGGTGCAGCTTGAGGTACGAGGCGATTTCGAACTCCGCGGCGTTGTCCGGGAAAAAGTCCTCCCTGTGCAGATTACCTATCTGCCCGGGGAACTGGCAGAGCGGGTGGGTGACGAAACACCGGGCGACCTGATCGTGCTGCGCACCGACTTTGTTTTTTCCCGGCTGGACTATAATATCCGCACCGACCTCGACTTCGGGCAAGTGGCCCGCGACATCCGCATCGATGTCGCCATCGCCGGCGGTGCGCCCCATGGCGTTCAGGAACCCTGAAACGAAAGGCAACAGGATAAGAGTAGTTGGCGAAGAGCAGTCACGAAGGGAGAACCAACATGAGCGAGAAAGAACTCTATCGGCAAAAAGTGCAGGCGCAGTTGAACGAGTGGGCCGCTGAAATCGATAAGCTGAAGGCCCGCGCCTCCGGTGCTGGCGCCGACCTCAAGCTGCGGCTGGACGAGCACATCAAAGAGCTCCAAGAGCGTGTTGACAAAGGGAAAGAGAAGCTTGAGGAGATTGGCAAGTCGAGCGATACGGCATGGGACTCCGTAAAGCACGGCTTTGAAGGCGCGTGGCAAGCCATCAGTGCCTCCTTCAAAGAGGCGCGCGACAAGTTCAAAGAGTAACCGGCGCCGGGCCAACGCGCCTATTCGACAAGACTTGCTGTAGAGCAGTTCTGCGACCCACTTGGGGGGGGCAAGCGCCGCAGCCTGAAGGGCTGCAAGAACATAGCCCGGCGCAAGCAACGCGACGCGCCGGGTTGACCAATACCCCCAAATTCGCAGCCTGAAGGGCGGCCAGAACTTTGCGCCCAGCGACAGATTGATTTGCATGCACTTTTTGCCTATAATGCATGCATGAAAAAGAATACAGGCATTCAGTACACGCTGCGTGGGGTTCCGCGCGCTATCGACCGGACCCTGCGGGAACAAGCAGTGAAAGAAGGAAAGAGCATCAACCACGCGGCTCTGGCCGCTCTGGAACGAGGCCTGGGCGTCTCCAGCCAGAAGGTAGTGCATGACGACATGGACGACCTGATTGGGTCTTGGGAGCCTGACCCAGTCTTCGACAAAGCGATCAAAGGATTCCGAACGATCGACCGGGACCTGTGGAAATGAGAATTGCGGTGGACACAAACCGCTATTGCGATTTCCTCAAAGCAGACCAGAAGGTTGTGGAGTGGTTTCGCGAAGCAGAGAGGATCGTTCTGCCTTTCGTTGTCTTGGCAGAATTGCGGGCCGGTTTTGCGTGCGGAACAGCGGGATCTCGCAATGAGGGTATTCTTCAACGATTCTTGAACCGTCCCCGCGTGGAGGTTCGCTATTGCCCACCCTGCCACACCAACCCGCAGGGCAGGCGGTCGCCGAACGATTGCGACTCCTCATCTTCATCGAGTTGACCGCCCGCCTCCACCAGCGTCACCCAGTGCGCGGGCGCATCGAGCGTGCGCAACTTCGCGGCCACGCGGCCTCGCAACGTCTCGCCGAGATCGCGATACCGGTCACCCGTGCGCCGCGAAATCGACATGAGCGCAAACGCCTGTTCACGACCACCGCCTTCAAGTTGCAGCAGCGCCTCGATCCATGGCTCGACCTGCTCAACGGGCAGCAGTTTCTCCATCGGCCCATACAACGGCACGCGCGCCCCAATCCGGCCGAGTGCCCAGAACGCCGCGCGCCGATGCGCCGTTGGCGCTTTGTTTAGGATGAACCCCTCCAGCAACCAGCCGCCAAGCGGCTCGCGCTGAGCGCCCGGCAACCGTTCCAGCAACGCGAGCATGCGCACCAGCTCGACCGTTTCATGATCGGTGAGCCGCAGGTCCCGATCACCCAGCCGCGCCTTGGGTTTTCCTCCGAACAACAGTTTTAGCGGAACCAGCACCGGCCCGGCCAGCGCCCCTTGCTGGCCAGCCGACAGGCCGCCTGCGAGACGGCGCCATAGGATCCACCACTCGCTGCGGACCGCCTCGTTCGCCGGGTTCGCCATACCGCCATGCAGCCGCTTCCACGTCGTCGCCACGCGCCAGTCATCGAGCGCCACGCCAAAACCGGGCCGCAAACAATAGCCCAGCAGGTTGAGCCAGCGCGCCTCGTGCGCCGCCGAAAGGTCGCGTACCTCGATGCAGTCGATGCAGCAGGCCCACAACGCGCGCAGCACGGAGGCAGGCCAATTCCCACGGCCCAGATCGAGCGCATGTTCAAGCGCCTTGAGCGGAGAGGTCGATTTCATTTCCGCGGCCGAACCCTGAAAGTACGCACGCAAGGCCTTCTCGGCGGCTTCGATACGCTCCGAGTCCACCAGCCCGCCGCGCTCGCCGCGACCGTCATGAAAACTCATGTCCGTTCGCGTCGCGGCGCGCAGATCGATCGACAACTTCCAGGAGCGCGCGCCCTGGCTCTCGACAATCCGAAGATCGAGCGCGCCAACTTCGGTGAGCGCGGCCTGCACGTACACATCGATCTCCTGCTGCGTTGCCTGCTTGCCTGCTGTGAGCACAGTGCGAAGCGGCGGTAGCGGTTTGAAAGACTCCTCGTCGAGCGCCACAAACTCGCCCGCCCGATCCGTGGTGCGGCGGCTGGAGACATAGAGAGGAAACTCGACCGGCATCTTCAATCGCGCCCGCAGCGGATGCTCGTCGATGCGCACTGGGTGCCCAGGGGCAAGGCCAGCCGGGGCCAGGCAGAGAACCTCGGCCGCATTCCCGGCACGCTCGATGCCGATGTAGTAGGAGCGGGCCAGGTCACTGAGCACCCGCACACCGAGGCCGCGTCGCACCATGCCGAAGTAGGCCGCGCCGCGCGCCACGGCGAGGTCGAGGCGGCGGTGGTCCAGCCAGTGGATGGATGCGCCAGTGAACCACGAGCTGAGTACGCTCTTGAAGCGCGCCCGCAGCGCTGTGGACTCGAAGAGGCCGCCATTCAAAAGCACCGCCTGCGGGGCAACCGGTTGCCCCGATGCATCGGCCGGCAGGTTGGTGCGCAGAAACTCGGCCAGATATTTCGTGATCGCTGGATCGGGCGCGAAGGGCAGACCGAACTCCTGAAATCCGGAACTCCGCCGGGCCGGCCGCGAATCCAGTTCCACTTCCGGCAGGAACCCATCGAGGAGGAGCCTCTCCGTTTCTTCTCGGGTCAGCGTGGCCTGCCGCCCGCCGCGCAGCACGCCCGAGCCCGTGCCGGGCAGATTCACCCGCACTTCCTCCGGGCAGTCTGGCCCCAACAGGATCTCTTTATAATGGCGACAGAGTCGGGCGAGTGTGTACCAGTCGCGCGCCGAAAGTTCGCCCTCCAGCTTGCTCTCCACATGCTGCGCCAAAGCGAGATCGAGGTTGTCGCCGCCGAGAATGAGGTGGTCGCCCACGGCGGTGCGGTGAAACGCGACCGTGCCCTCTTCGCCGGGCCGGGCATGGATCAGGGTGAGGTCCGTCGTTCCACCACCCACGTCGCAGATCAGAATATGGTCATCGGGCGAAATCTCTTTCGTCCAGCTCTGCTCATGACGCGAGAGCCATGCATAGAAGGCCGCCTGTGGTTCCTCGATGAGCACCAGCGCAGGCAAGCCGGCATCGCGCGCCGCCTCGATGGTCAGCTCGCGCGCTACTTCGTCAAACGAGGCGGGCACGGTGATATATACGTCCTGCTCCGCGAGGGGAGACTGCGGGTGCGCCTCGTCCCAGGCATCGCGCATATGTTTGAGCAGCACGGCCTGCGCCTGCACCGGAGAGAGCGGCTTCACATCCTCGGCGGCATGCCACGGAAGCAGCGCCGAGGTGCGGTCCACGCCGCCGTGGCAGAGCCAGGACTTCGTCGAGGCAATCAAGCGGCCCGGCGTGAGCATCCCGTGATCGCGCGCGTGGGTCCCGGCCCGGTAGTTCGCGTCCACGCGCTCATCGTTCTCCGTGCCTTCCTCTGGTAGCAGGGCATAGAGAAACGAAGGCAGCGTGTCGCGCGACTCCCGCACACCCGGCGCGGTGTATTGGGGAATCGGGAAGTCTTCGATGACGCGGCCCCCGCCGCGGGTGTCCACGAAAGCGACGGCACAATTCGTCGTGCCGAGGTCAATACCGACGACATAGCGGGCGGACAGCGATTCTGTGGTTTCTTTCTGCATGGGAAAAGCGGCCCTTCGCTATACCGCCGGTTGAGCCGGGAAGCAAAGAGAAAGCGGGGCTGGGTGCGCGGATGGCCGAAAACGAGGCAGCGGGGAGACGGGTTGCAAACCCGTCCTACACCAGCAGGTGCGAGACGGGTTACAAACCCGTCCTCCACCAGCAGGTGCGCACAAACTAAGAAAGGAGGATGGGCATGTGCGAAGCACTGCCCGTCTCCCGAAGCCCACCAGCATGCAGCGCGCTGACGGACGGCCCACGCCTTTGGCGTGGTAAACTGATAGCTTGCCGCGCCGGAGGCGTGGCCGTCCCACGTTCCCCAAGGTGCGCACATGCCGAGAAAGGAGGATGGGCATGTGCGAAGCACTGCCCGTCTCCCGAAGCCCACCAGCATACAGCGCGCTGATGGACGGGCCACGCCGATGGCGTGGTAAACTGATAGCTTGCCATGCCGGAGGCGTGGACCGTCCTACTTTCCAGCAGGTGCGCACATGCCGAGAAAGGAGGATGGGCCACGCCGGTGGCGTGGCAGGCATGTGCGAAGCACTGCCCGCCTCCCGGCCTGCCCGCCGTAGCCTTTGGCGAAGGTGGGAGCCCATAAGGATGACGCAAAGAGTTCTAGGTCGCAGCCTGACTGGGTGGCACTCCGGCCAGCCCTGAAGAGGTGCCAGAATTCTCCTCGTTTTCTCTAACCCCATTCGCAGCGAAGCCTTGAGGCGGGGCATCAGAACGACTCTGCCGGACGCGCCTAATCCGATGTGTGTTGGGAAATCCAATCCGGCGGCAGGGAAACTGTCTGTCCTTCAAGGAATATCTCCTGCCGAAGAGCGCGAACCGTGGTTGCGCCAACGCCATTTCGTTGCACGGTGAGCGCAACCTCTGTGTTTTCCGGTCCCCGTATCGCGGCCAAAACATCATTTACGCTGCTGAACTCAGCCATTGGGACCTCGTCGACGGCGAGCAGAACGTCGCCATCACGTAGTCCGGCACTTCGGCTGTATTCAGTCGTAACAAGGCTTAACCCTTCCGTAGTATTCCCCAACACCATGGCACCAATTCCGATGAATGGCCTTGGGACTCCTCGAAGATAGGGCCGAAGACCAGGTTGCGCGTCCTGTAACATCCGGAAGACCGCCCGTTTCTGGGCTGGTGTTGAGGACGCAAGCCGCTCTCTGACTCGAACCTCCCGCTCTGGGAATTTTTCACGCAAACGCTCAACTAATGACTCCTCGCAAATGATTCTGTCAGTGTCCAGTCCGCCGATCCGATTCTCCGGAAAAGGCAAAGAAATGCTCTGCGTCTCGATCGTCGCTAGAGATACCAGATTGCTCTGTCCAGACGCATCAATCGCATGGATTGCTTCATTAGTGATTATGAGAGTGACTGGATCAAACCTGATTGATCGGGCATAACGCTGTCCGGTGTCCTCGTTCCACGCGATGTGGCTGAACTCGCCGTCCGTTTCCAACCCATCCGGGAACTCGGTCCGTAGATGTGCCAAGTCAGCGAAGGGCAGTTTGAGTGCCTCCCAGTAGATGCAGCCTTCACCCCGGCGCGTCCAAAGGGTATCGCGAGCCGCCTGCGCGTAGAGTACTCCATCCTGCGTTTGTAGTTGAGCGAATTCGATCGGGCCGGGGACTGATTCCGGGGCGAAATCACCCAAATCCGTAATTGGCTCAGCCAATGCGATGCGCTCGACCTGATAGCTACCCATATTCGTAGAAACCCAAGTGAGAGTCGATTGGTAGAGAACGTTCCCGCCGTCCGTCAGCCGGGCCACGTGTTGAACCTTCGCGGTCGTCTCGCACGTTCCAGCCAAGACGGGGCCGCTGTTCAGGATCGCCAACCCACAAAGGAAGAATATACAGCGCTGGTTCAGCATGTCATCAACCTCTCTGCCTTACTGTTCGCCACTATCAGCCCGATCTGTTCGAATTCCGAGAATCGCCAAAGATCCATGGGTTGACTCTCTACGATGATCGCAAATCGAGGACCGTCTTACTGCCACCTGCATCAAAAAGCCAAGAGAAAACTCGATGGGTCAAGAGGGATTGGAAGCCTGGATGAGCGAGGGTGAGGCTCCGCAGGAGACGGGTTACAAACCCGTCCTCCACCAGCAGGTGCGCACAAACCGAAAAAGGAGGATGGGCCACGCCGATGGCGCGGCAGGCATGTGCGAGGCACAGCCCGTCTCCCGGCCTGCCCGCTGTAGCCTTTGGCGAAGGTGGGAGCCCATAGGGATGCCGCGCAGGATAAGCTCCACGATCAAAGCGGCTCGGCTCTTGACCGACCGCCGTTCGCTGGCGGTTGCCGAGCCGGACACATCATCTTCGATCTTGAAAGAAAACACTCTGTTCTGTAGCATGCATGCATGAAGATGGTATACATTGAGACGTCGATCCCGAGTTTCTATCATGAGACGCGAAAGGAGCCTGAAATGGTGGCCAGGCGACACTGGACGCGCCATTGGTGGGATCGATGTGCCCCTCGATATGATCTCGTCACGAGCGAAGGCGTGGTTGCCGAATTGCAGGAAGGAAAATACGAGACTCAGGCCGCCGCTGTTGCACTCGTAGAAGATCTGCCCTATCTCGAAATCGTTGACGAAATCGCGGATGTCATCGACGTCTATCTTGAGAATCACCTGATGCCCAGGGATCGCGTCGGTGATGCACTGCACTTGGCGCTGGCGTCATACCATAAGTGCGATTTCCTGCTGACATGGAACTGTACGCACATCGCGAACGCGAACAAGTTTGAACACATTCGCATCATCAACACGCGTCTTGGGCTTTTCGTGCCGGCACTCGTGACGCCCATGGAATTGTGTGAGGAGGAATCATCATGACTGACTCAACGCTGCAACGTATATGGGACTCCAGAGAAGCAATCTCCCGGCGATGCGATTTCGATCCGCAGAAGTTGGTGCAGTTCTACCAATCCCGACAGAAACCAGATCGAACAAGAGAATCGAAGCGACAAATGAAAAGCCGCAGGCGGCCTTCTTCTTGTGCTTCATCCTGATCGTTCGGTAAGAAAGAACTTTTGAGGTGCGGGCGTAGCGATTTCCACTCGCGGCCCGAGGTCTTGAGGATGGATGCGTATCCAAGCAATCGAAAGACAATGCGGAGCTGCATGCACGGATGGGCCAAAAGGAGGCTGCTTGGGGACGGGTTGCGGACCCATCCTACACCAGCAGGTACGCACAAACCGAAATCGTGGCGTAGGATGGGCCACGCCGATGGCGTGGCAGGCATGTGCGAAACACTGCCCGTCTCCCAAAGCCTATAAGGATCCCGCACAGGATAAGATCTAGGACCGGAGCGGCTCGGCTCTTGACCGCCCACCGTTCGCTGGCGGTTCCCGAGCCGGCCACAGTATTTCAAAATGCAAACCCCGGTTCTCAGAGAGAATCAGGTACGTCGCAGAGGCCGAAGGATGCCGGACGCGGCACCGCCGTCGCCTACGGCGATTGCGGTCGAGAGCGCGTCCGCTCCACCGGAAACCGGGAAACCCTCATGGGCAGAGCAGCTCAGCGCCTGCCCACAGCACCTGGAATGACGGAGACACTTTGCACCATCCCACCCCCCGAAATCTGCGCCACCCACAGGGACCGGCACAGAATAGGGCGGAAAGCCTTTGACACCTGCGCATTCCTTACTGCATAGTAAGGAGTAGAAATTTAGTAAGGAAATAAGAAATGGCCATCGCAACCGTAACCAGCAAGGGACAATTGACCATTCCGAAAGAAGTGCGCGACTCCCTTCACCTACACGCCGGAGATCGCGTCCTCTTTGTTGTGCACGGGGACAATGAGGCGACAATGAAACCGATTACGAAGTCGGTCGACGAGGTGTACGGAACACTCTACCGCCCCGGCCAACCGCAACGAAGTGTGCAGGAAATGCGGGCGGCAGTTGCGGAACGAATGAAGAGAGGGGCACGATGATTGCCCTCGATACAAATGTGATCGTCCGCTTCCTGGTTCGAGACCATGAAGTCCAGGCAGAGGCCGCCCGCAAGCGACTGAAACAGGCCGAAGTCCGACGGGAGCGCCTCAAGATTCCGTTGCTCGTCGTCTTAGAGGTCATCTGGGTATTGGAAAGCGCATACGACAAAAGCCGATCCGAGATCCTGGATGCTCTTCGGCAAATGAAACAGATGACGGTTCTTGAGTTTGAGTCCGGTGAAGTGATTGAAGGACTTCTGACAGACGGACCGAACCACAAAGCCGACCTATCAGACATCCTGATCGCTCATACCGCGGAGGCATCTGGGTGTGAACGCTGTATCACCTTCGATAAACAGGCTGCCAAACTCCCATTCTTCATGCTGCTGGGATAATACGGAAAGGCGACAGTTCCTCAGGTTCTACGCCGCGTCCCACGCAGCGCAAAGACCGTTCACCCCTCCGCCAATAACGGCGAGGTCGAAGCGCTGTTCGGCAAGACACTTCGTATTCCGGTCCATATGTTGCGCCACCGCTTTATTCGTCGAGGATACGACTGACCAGATCGACGCTCGCGCGCGCTTTGCGTTTCTCTTCGTTCACCAGCGGCTTCATGAGTTCCCGCAAGGCCACCCGGTTCTGCCAGGCGCGGCGAATGATCTCGACCAGACGATCCTCCGTCAGATCCTTGATCTCGATGTTCCAGTCGGACATACCGATCGTTTCCATGAAATTGGAGCTCTTGGGGTAAGCATTGATGTTCACCATCGGCGTGTTGACCGCCGCACAGAAGATGAGCGTGTGCGTACGCAGCCCGGCATGAACTTCCAACTTGCTCAAGAGTCCGGTCAACTCCTGATAGGTGTAACGCTCGTTGCCGACCACGCGGATGCGGTCTTGATGGCGGCACAAGTCCACACATTGCCGCGTAATCTTCATGTCCATGATCTGGCTCACGGTGAAGAGAATATCGACATCCAGCTCTTCGATAAGCCGGTCCGCGGTGCCGGCGATGGCACGGCAGAATGCGCCGCGGTCCGCGGTTCCCTTCTGGTTGAAATCGTCGATGTAGGCGTTGACGTTGAGTCCGATCGTTCCTTTGGGGTTCGAGAAGAGCCCTTCCCGCTTGATGATTTCGTCCATCCTCGCTTCCGACGGCAGCGGCGTGTTCAGGGCACAATCGGCGTGCATGACGACTTCGGGGATTTGTTCGCCATAATGGCGTTTCAGCAGCGCGCCGGTCGCGAGATCGCGCGTGATGACCAGCGGACAGGCATCGAGCACGCGGCGCAGGGCCTGAATCCCCGGCTCCCGTTCCACCGGGCCGATGCTGCAGTTGTAGAGCACGAGCGGGATCCCCTTCTTCTGGCAGAGGGGCGCGATGCGGGAGATCATGTTGAGGTTGTTGACGAAGGGATTGTTGAACTTCCGGTCGAAGAGAATGTTATCGACGATAAGCACCATCTCGGTGCGGGTCATGGCGCGGTAGAGCGGCAGACCAAAATTCTTGAGCGCGAGATTCCAGGGCAGCAGGCCCATCGGCTCGACGGGGTGGTGGCCAAAATGTTTGCGGATGAAGGGCGGGCTCAAGGTCGGCACCCGGAACCGGAGGTCGGACCGCTTCATCGCGAAGTCATCAAGCATGTTCCCGAGAATGGCGTTGTCGCCGGCGTTGCGGCCGGAGTTGTTTCCAAGAATCGTAACCGTCTTCATGATCATCATTCCTTCAGTCCGCGCGCGGCCGCTTCATCCAGCCCTGCGCCACATACCAATCGCCTGTCTCGATAAGACCGTCTCGGTTCGAGTGGCGGGGCTGGTAGCGCAGCACGCGGTGCATCTTGCTCACATCGAATTCGCGGTCCTTGGAGTAAAAGGCCACGCGGCGGCGATAAATGGGTGGTTCGATCTTCAAGGGTTTACAGACCGCCTCGCAGAGGTCGCCGAGCAGGAAGAAGGGGCCGATGGGCAGGCGCACGATACGGGTCTTCACCTTGAAGTGCTCCGAAACGATGCGCGCGATCTCCGCGACGGGAATCGGCTCGTCGCCACCGCAGATGACGGCCTCACCGCGCGCGGCGGGCTCGGTGGCGGCGATGAGGAAGCAGTTGGTCAGGTCATCGACATGGACCAGGTGATACATGCAACGTCCTTTGCCGAGCAGAGGGAAGATGGGGCGCGTGGCCATCTTGAAGAGTTTCAGGAGACGACGATCGCCAGGGCCGTAGATGGCGGCGGGCCGCATGATGGTGTAGTTCAGGTCGTGCCGGGCCGCGAACTCGCGCAGCCACTCCTCGGCCTCCAGCTTGGTGCGCTGGTAGTCGTCGCCGGGCGCATACGGCGATTCCTCCGTGCCGGGCGGGTTTTCGACATGGCCATGTACGCCGAAGGTGGAGACGTGGATCAGCCGTTGGAAGTCGGGGTTCTTGACGACTTCCTCGGCGATGAGTTGCGTACTGCGCACATGCACGTTCCAGTAGTCTTGATAACCGCCCTTCGCTTCCCGGAAGGCGGCCGCGACGTGGAAGACATAGTGACGCCCCTGCATGGCGGCGCGGATCGTCGACTCGTCGAAGACATCGCCGCGGAACCATTCGATCGGCAGGTCTTTGAACGGCTCGATGTTCGAACTCGCGCGGGCCACGGCGGCGACCTTCAGGCCAGCGTCCACGAGTTTACGCGTGAGCACGGAGCCGGTGAAGCCGGTGGCGCCGGTCACGAGAACCGGTGTGCCCGGCGGAATTTTGCAGAGGGATTCTGTCATGACGGATCCTTCGTAGTATCGGCGGCAGATGGCTCGCCCAGTACGTGACGGTAGCAGTCGCTCAATCTGGCCTGGTGATGATCCAACGTATATTCCTCCTCAAACCGACGGCGCGCGGCGGCGCCAAGCCGTTCGCGCTTCTCCCGATCCCCAACGAGTTCAATAAGTCGCTGCGCAAAGGCATCGGCATCGGGCGGTGCGAAGGCCGCGGTATCTTCGTCCAGCAGCAATCGATTCGCCTCGGTATCCGTGGCCACAATAGCGCGCCCCGCCTTCATGTAGTCGAGGACCTTCAGCGGCGTATTGATGCCCGATATTCGCGGGGAAAGCAATAGGTCGGCGGCAAGAAGCCAGGCGGGAAGGCGGTCGGGGTCGAGGGTGCCGACGAACGAAACACGCCCAGCCAGGTCCCCGCCCTTTTCCACCAACAACGCACGACGCGCCTCGATTTGCTCGGCGCTGCCGCCGATAATCACGAAGCGTGCGCGTTCGGCACGGCGCAGCACTTCCTGAATGGCATCGAAGAGAATTTCAATGCCCTGATAGACCGCAAAGGAACCGACATAGAGGATGACGACTTCGTCGGCTTCAATGCCAAGCTGTGTCCGCACTTCGCGTCCTTCCGCCTCGGTCGCCTCTTCGGTTGACGAGGGGATGTCCGGGATATGGAAAGCCGCAACACCTGGGCACTGCACTTTGACCTGGTCGACAAGGCCGGGGCCGGTGCCGATGACCGCATCGGCCCGGCGCGCGGTCCAACGCTCGACGCCCGCATAGAGGCGCAGGAGGAGATTGATCAGCGGACCCTTCTGGTAGGAGGCGGGATCGGAATGCTTTTCGAAAACCGAGCGAGTCTTGAACCACCTGGCGAGCAGCACGGCGAGGACGCCGGCCTCTTCGATGCCGTGGATGACGGCGTACCGGTGCTTGCGGCAGAGTCGAAAGCCCTGGACCAGGAGGAGCAGGTCGAAGAAGAGCTTCCACATGTTCGGGCCGATGGGGACCTGTCGCACCCGGAACGGATTGGCCACACGATGCACATCGACGTCAGGAAGCACCACATCCTCTCCGACAGGCAGCGTGAGCAGGTCGGTGTGGTACCCAGCCGCCGAGAGTGCGAGCAGATTGAACTTCACGCGGATCGGTGAACCGCGCCACTGGAAAAAGGGCTGCGGCGAGATGAAAAGAATGCGTTGAGAATCCATGATCCATGAATATTCCGGTTGGGCGGCGCGGAGTAGAGCGAGCCGCGCGCAAGAAAGCGCCGCATCATGCGGTGGCAGCGATGGAGAATCAACCCCAGGCTTTCGGACGGGTGTGTAAAGGGCAGGTCCAGCAGCGCGTTGAATGCTTGTGGGCTTTGGGGGACGGGCAGTCGCTGCGCGACATGCCCATCCTCCATCCCTGCAATGTGCGCACCTCGCACGGGTAGGACGGTCTTGTAGGCCCGTCCAGCAGCGCGTGGTTGGCTTGTGGGCTCTGTTAGACGGGCAGTCGCTGCGCGACATGCCCATCCTCCATCCCTACAATGTGCGCACCTCGCAGGGGTAGGACGGTCCAGACGTCAGTCGAGCGGCTCCATGAACCGCACGCGATAGTGACCCATGGCGCCGCCGCCCGGCGCACCCATGTCCGTTGTGCGATCCACCCGGTTGCTGCCCGCGCCCACCACGTCCGTCTCGCTGCCCGTAACGTCCGCGAACGGCACCGCTGACAGGTCCGGCGTGTGCTGAATCACATATCGGCGCCCGTCCGTCGCCGCCCAGTCCACTTCCAACAGGCCGTCGGCTGTCATGCGCACCGCCTCCACACGCATCGTGGAGTCCGGGTCGTTCGGGTTCAGGTTCAACTGGAACGAGTCGCCCAGCGTGTGCCCGTTCAGGCCCATCTGCTGCGCCAGGTCCGGGATCGTCGGGTCAAACCCGTTGTCCAGATACCACTGGTCCGGAACACCGTCCCCGTTGCTGTCGGCGTCGCCCGCTTCCCGCGTGATCCGCACCGTCGCGCTTGTCACCACGCCTTCACCCGTGCCGGGGGTGGTGAGGGCAATGTGGTTGAAAAACACATCATAGTCCGAGCCCTGCCCACCCTGCGAATCCCAGAAGCGGACTTCCGCGGGCACACCGGAATAGGTGCCAGCAATCTCCGTGGCGTCGACGGTCATCCGATACGATGAGGCGTCGAGCAGCTCGATCGTGACGGCCTGCGGTTCATCCGTCCATGCGATCGACGTGGCGCGCGCGCCTTCCGCATCCTCCACGCGATAGTGTGTGTGTGCGCCGTCGAAGTAGAACTGAACCAACGGCTGCCCGGCGGCATGGCGTAACGCGAGGCCCATTCGCTGATTCGCGTGAATCGTGCGGTTCCGCAGCACGGCATGGAAACGCTGGCCGACGCTCATGGGCGAGCCGAACGGACGCACCGCCTGCGAGACGCCATCGCCCTGCGACCAGAGGCCCCAACCGTTCGCGGAGGAGATGAAGCGGCCTCCTGTCCCGGTGGTCTGTAGCGACCACGGCTCGAAGCCGAGGCCCTGATTCGAGCCATTGCTCCAGCCGCCGCCATAATTCGCAGCTTGATCGTACGCGTTGGTGACAACATCGCCGCTTCCGGCCAGGACCCCGCTGACGCTGATGTCATTCTCGCCGACGGCGAGACTTACGCCCGGCAGCACCCAGGGCGTCGCGGCAGGGAACGAGCCCCACGCGCCGGTCAGGGTATTGCTCCACGTCAGGTCTCCATCGATATTCTCCGCGATGCCGCGCAGTTCGGC
>SLOV01000386.1 GCA_007132345.1 Kiritimatiellia bacterium | reverse complement strand
GCCAGGTGGCGGGTGCCCTGATGTTTCTTTCACGATGTCGCGAAGGTTCGTCCTTTCGGCACAGAATCCGCTTATTCCCTGGCCACGATGTAACGGAGCCCATGGCACTCCAACTTTCTTCTGGCGGTTCGGGTATGCTTGAGCGAGGAAAATTTACAGACAGCGTGGCGAAACGAAAGGGTTGCCCCATTCTTTCGCCTTTCTCCGCTTCAATCTGCGAAAGCTGGAATCGGGGGAGACGCTTTCTCAGTTTTGAACATCCAGGCCCGTTAGGACATTTGGCACGATGGTTTTGGACAGAGGGTTGCGCGCTGTGAGGAAGATCGGGACACAAGCCTCGCTGGCCATGCTGGCTACCGGGATGATTCCCCTGCTGGCACTGCTCGCGACCGTCGGGCTGCTGCACCGTGTCTATGTGCAGGATACGGCTTATGCAAAGGCACATATGAGGGCCGGCGAGCTGGCCCAGCATATCGGCGGTGTCTTGCAGGAGACAAGGCGCTCCGTAACGACGCTGGCCCGCAACCCAACCCTGTCATCCCTGACGGCCAACCCGGCCGAGCAGCAGGCCGAGTTGAAGCGGCTTGTGGCGCTTTCGGATACCATCGAACACGCCGTGGTCCAGGATTTGTCGGGTCGAGTCCTGGCATCCACGCTGGGAGCCGATACCAACGAGATTCTCGACAGAAACGGCTTCGCGCGTGCTTTACAAAGCGAAGTGCCGATGGTGACCCCGCTTCCTCGGCGTCGCGCGGGCCGGCAAAGCCTCTTGGTTCAGGCCCCGATCCGGAATGGCAGCGGCACGCCGATCCTGGTCGTCAGTGCCTTGGTCCCCTTCGATCGCATTCAAAGCATCGTTCAAAATGCGCGGGTTGGCATGAGTGGTCGCTTTCTTCTTCTCTCACGAGATGGAGTGATCCTGGCAGACGCGGGCCTTCATCTCTTTTCCGCGGAGTTCAACGATTTCTATCAGATGGGGGCGAGCACCTGGTATCCACAAGGGTACATCGAGGGAAGTCAGGGACAGATCTATTTGAGCACTATGCGCGAGATCCAGGTGAACCGGATGTCGCCTTCGCCTGCCACGCATTGGAAACTCGTCTCGCTTCAGCCTCGAGAGGAAATCGTAGCGCTGGTCGAGGATTTCCAGCAGATGCTGCTCTATGCCATGGTCCTGGGTCTGGTGCTGACGATCGGTATTGGTCATATCCTCTCCCGCAGCATCGCCCGCCCCATCGTCGCCGCGGAAATCGCGGCGCGGCGTGCGTCCGCGGGTAACTACACCGTGGCCATGCCGGTGGAAGGTCCGCAGGAGTTGCAAGGCCTGGCCAAGTCGTTCAATACCATGATGGACGAGATTCTACGGCAACGACGCGCCCTGGAAGAGACCGTCCGCGAACGGACCGGGAACCTCGTCCAATCGCAGCAGACCCTGGCGGAAACCATGGCCTTGCTCCGCGCCTCCTTCGAGGCGACGGAACAGGCCCTGCTGATTCTGGATGCGGACGGCATTGTGCTGGCCGCAAATCAGCGGATCACGCAAATGTTCGCGCTTTCCGAGGAACCCCTGGACGGTCAGAACGCCGACAAACTTTGGGAATTGCTGGAAAGCCGTTTCGCGGACGCAGGCGATGTCGAGGGGCGCTGGAACTTCTTCATGAAGCATGTGGCCGCCGTCGGAAACGAGGAATGGCAACTGGCCCATCCGCAGCACCGGGTCCTCTCCACCTACACCGCCCCGGTGCACGACGACCAACGCCGCATCGTGGGGCGGCTCTGGTCGTTTATGGACATTACCGAAAAGCGGCACATGGAGCATGGACTTCAGCAGGCACAGAAGATGGAAGCGGTCGGGCATCTCGCAGGCGGCGTAGCGCACGACTTCAACAACCTGCTCACGACGATCCTCGGCAATCTCGACCTTGCTTCCGTCGAGTACGAAATGGAAGACGGACTCAGCGAAACGCTCTGCGAAGTCCGGCGCGCCGGCGAACGGGGCGCCCGGCTGGTCAGACAACTGCTCGGCTTTTCGCGACGCGGCATGCTCCAGATGGAATCCTGCAACATCAACGCCATCATTATGGAGATCGTTTCCCTGCTCGAACGCACCATCGATCCGCGCATAGTCATCCAGACCTCGCTGCACGAAGAACTCTGGTCGGTTGTGGCCGATACAGGCCAGATGCACCAGGTCATCATGAATATGTGCATCAACGCCTGCGACGCCATGTCGAATGGCGGCCAACTGATGATCAGCAGCAGCAACCAGCGTGTACAGGAGACAACGGTCGAGGGCTGGCAGGATATTCACGCCGGCGAACACGTCTGCATCGAAATCCGCGACAACGGAACCGGCATGCCGCAGAGCGTAAAAGAGCGCATCTTCGAACCGTTCTTTACCACCAAGCGCCCCGGTAAAGGGACGGGTCTCGGCCTCGCCATGTCGTTCGGCATCATCAAACAGCACCGTGGCTCCATCATTTGCGAAACCGCGCCCGGCGAAGGCACCTGCTTCCGTATCTTGCTGCCGCGCCAGGTCAGCTATGCCCCCGATCATACCGAAGTGGTTCCACCCGATGCTGTCGGCGGGACGGAAACCATCCTGGTCATCGACGACGAGCCGCCCGTACGCCTGATCGCCGAGAGTATTCTAAAGCGCAAAGGGTATCGGCTCATTTCCAGCAGTGGCGGGCGCAAAGGGGTCGAGATTTGCAGCGATCTCTCCATCTCGATCGACCTCGTGTTGCTCGACTACACCATGCCGGAGATTTCCGGGCGCGACGCCTTCAAAGCCATCCGCGCGGTCCGCCCCGACCTGCCGGTTGTCTTCTGCAGCGGGTACCCGCTCGACATGGACGCCATTGAAAATGAGGTCGGCGCGCGCCCGGAAGGGTTTATTCAGAAGCCCTATCACCGCGAAGAGCTGGCGGCCTCCGTACGAAACGTCCTCGATCGTCGATGCCCCGTAGATTCGGACGGTCTCTCGTCCGAGCGCCTCACCGCCTGATTTCCTTAAGCAGGCTTTCCACCATGCGCATGGTGCCGAAACTCCTTGCCCGTGGTGGTGACGGTGAGCGTGGCGTGTGTCACGCCCTTGACGGTGCGTAGCGCATCGGCCAGCGCCCGGATGTCGCGCGATGGTCCGCGCAGCGCGAGAACCTCCATGCAGTTATGGTGGTCCAGGTGCACATGCAGCACGGAGAGAATCAACCCCGGCCGGTCGTGCTGCAGGTCGGTGAGCCGCGCCTGCAGGTTTCGTTTGTGATGGTCATACACCAGGGTGATGGTCGCCGCGATCTCCTTGCGTTCCTCCTGGCCACCGTGCTGGACCAATTCCGCGCGGATCAGGTCGGCCAGGGCCTGCGAACGATTCGCATAACCGCGTCGTCGGCTGAGCTGGTCGAAGCGCTCCACGAGATCCGCGGGCATGGAAACGCTGAAGCGGGATAGAGTCGGCTCGGATGACATGCTTCGTTCTTATGGATTCGTAGAATGCGCGTCAAGCGGGGGGCAGGAATTCTTTGTGGGGCGTCCAGGCTTTGCGGGCACTTAGAGCCGGCTCTTCCGGGTTTGTCTGGGGGCACTTCCGGGTTTGTCGCGGCCTTTCCCTTCATCGCAGATCATGACGAATCTGCTCCCTTCGTCATCCCTCCTCGTAAGGAACCTCCTTCTCATGACAATTGTGGATAGGAGACGCAACTTTACATGAACCCTTTCTCAACAATAGGCGACGCCACGTCTGCAGTGCCGGAATTGGCAACATTTTTGGGGCTGGTCCAGCGAACCAACCTTTATCGTTCCTGGGTTCCACGCAAAGCGGTCACGATGCTGGCTCCTATGAGTCACAGCCTGACCGATCTCGGCATTCAGCGCTGGCCAGTCAGTCGGATTGAACTCTTCGTCTTGCGCCATACACTTCCGGGGCGCCTTCAGTGGGCGCGTCTCGAGCAGAAATCACGCCTCATTACCCTGTCAGGCGACCTGATTCCAGTAGGCACCAAGCGGAGCATGGGTGAACTCCTGAATATTCAGGAAACCGACATCATGGTCGAGGGTATGATGGTCCACTTGATGGATGGTCTCTTTCCTCCATCCGCGCTCTTGTCTCCTAAAGCCACTATCAAAGGAGACAGTCCAACAAGTGGACCTGTACGTTTGACACCTCAAAATTGGCAGTCACAACCTTGGGCGAGAAGCATCGATCGTTCGGAGCAGCGCTTCTATGTGAATCAGTCGCCAGGCACGCCGAAGGCGAATCTTGGCTGGTCCTCCCGGAGGCACCAACGATGAAGGGGACAGCCGTTATCTTTGGGGCTTCGGGTGCGGTCGGTCGCGCGCTGTCCACCCATTTACACCATAACGGGTGGCAGCTCGCCTTGATCGCTCGCGAACCATCGGCTCTTGACGATCTTGGCCTTGATGATGGTCATATCTTGATTGAAAAGGGGCAGAGCACCGAGGCCACGGATGTTGATCGTTGTATGCAATCAGCCATCGACCGATTCGGAAGCATTACCGCTGTTG
>SLOV01000255.1 GCA_007132345.1 Kiritimatiellia bacterium | reverse complement strand
GCCACGCTCATGTCTTCGCCCACCGCGCGGCCCTGCTCGTCGACGATGCTGAGCCGGTCTCCATCGGGGTCGTGCGCGAAGCCGACGTCGCAGCCATGCTCGCGAACCGCGGCGCAGAGGGTGCTCAAGGTTTCGGGGCGCGGCTCGGGATCGCGTTCGAAGACGCCGTTCGGTTCGGCCGCGATCGCGATGACTTCGCAACCGAATCGGTCGCGCAGAAAGTCGGGCGTGTAGACGGCGCCAACGCCATTGCAGCAGTCGACCGCCACTTTGAAGCGGCGCGAATGCACCCGGTCGGTGTCGATGTATTCGACCACCCGCTCGGCATGCAGGGAGAAGGCACCGATCCGCTCTTCGGCGGCGAGAAGCTCCTGCTCGGCGACGAGGGGAAAATCCTGCTGATGGTAGACATCGAAGAACTCCTCGGCGCGGGTGCGATTGAGGAAACGGCCATGGCGGTCGATGAACTTGAGCGCATTCCAGGGGCCGGGATTGTGGCTGGCGGTGATGGCGATGCCGCCGCGCGCTTCCGTAGCTTCTGTCTGCATGAGGAGCGTCGGGGTGGGCATTACGCCGAGAATGAGCGGGCGGCACCCAACGCTGAGCAGGCCGGCAACGACGGCGTGTTCGTACATCAGGCCGCTTGGCCGGGTGTCGCGGCCGACCACGACGGGACCGCGGCCGACGAAGGCACCAAAGGCCTGCGCGAAGGAGGTTGCAAGGCGAGGCGTCAGCGATTCGCCGACCACACCCCGTACGCCGGAGACGCCTACTTTGAGCGATTGTTTCATGGGTTCGGCTTCGACGTTAGAGCACCTGGTCAACCACGCGGAGAACTTCCTCGGCCCGCTTCAGGGCGCGGCTGCGGCTGTTGGATTCGGAGATGACGCGCACAAGCTGTTCGGTATGTGCGGGGCGGGCATAGACCCAACCGTCTTCCCAGTCGACGCGCACGCCGTCCAGGGTCTGGGCGCTTGCCTGCTTCTGGAGTTGGCTCCAGGCCTTGACGGCGTCCATGGCCTGATACGCCCGCGCCGATTCACATTCACGGCTGCGCTTCACGATATGATAACGGGGAATGTCGGCGATGAGTTCGCTGAGGTTGCGTCCTGTCTCGGCCATGGCTTCGAGGACGAGGGCCATCATGAGGAAGCCGTCGAAGGCGCGGCTGAAGGTGGGGAGCATGACACTGCCGCTGCCTTCGCCGCCCATTACGGCGTCTTCGTCGATGAGGGTTGCCCCGATATAGGCCTGGCCCACACGGGTGCGAACCACGGGACAGTGGTGGCGCGCGGCGATGTCTTCGGCCATGCGCGAGGTGCAGTCGTTGATGACCAGCGTGCCCGGCCGCTTGCGGAGCAGGTGATTGGCGATGAGGGCCAAGGTGTATTCTTCGCTCGCGGGTTCGCCGGTTTCGGTGACGACAGACATGCGCTGCATGTCGCTGCTGAAGAGGAAGCCCGCCGCGCCGCCGAGTGCACCGATGATGGAGGCCATCTGCTGGGCACTGCGCGGGCGCGGCTCGGGTTCGCGCGCCAGATAGCCGCTGGGCTGGCCGTTCATCGCGACCAGCCGGATGCCGAGTCGCGCGGCGTAAGGCGCAAGGAAGGCGCATCCGGCGCCGCCGACCGGATCGGCAAGAACGGTGAAGCGGGCCTTGCGAATAGCGGATAGGTTGAGTTGCGCTTCGAGATCGTCGAGATAGGGAGGAAAGAAATCGGTAACGGCTTCGGTCTGGCCAAGGTGTTGCCAGTCGCGCCGCTCGATATCGCCCGCATGGAAGAGTTCCAGAACGCGCTCGCCGCCGAGGGGTTCGAGCGGCGCGCCTTGTGCATCGATGAGGCTCAGCGCGTTCCAACCGGCCTCGTTGTGGCCGCCGGTGATGGAGAGGGCGCCATTCGCGCCGCGCCGTGGCACGGCGTGTTGGAGGATGGGGGTGGGGCAGACGCCGAAATCCAGAACCCGGCAACCGGCGCCGAGGAGGCTGGCGAGGGTGGCGGAGCGGAGCATCGGGCTCGAGTAGCGGGTGTCGCGGCCCAGCAGCACGGTCCCGCCTTCGAGATAGGTGCCGAACGCCCCTGCGAGGTCCATGACAACGTGAGGCGTAAGCGAGCTGCCGACAAAGCCGCGGATCCCATAGGTAGCCAGGCGCAGCGCCTTCATGCGAGAGGGTCCTCCTCGCGGGCCTCGGCAAACGACGGTGAGAAGGCCATGATAACGATGCAGATCTCATAGAGAATGTAGAGCGGCACCGACATAATGAACATGCTCGCGATGTCCTGCGGGGTGAGAATCATGCCGATACCCAGGCAGCCGATGAAGGCATGCGGACGTTTGGAGCGGAGCTGGCGTACAGTCACGAATCCGAGTTTGCCCAGAATCAGCACCACGACGGGAAGTTCGAAGGCGAGGCCGAAGCCGAGCAGCACCTGAATCGAGAAGGCCACATAATCGTTCACCATCCATTCGGCGGAAACGGCGAGCCAGTCGTGAATGCGCATCATCATGCGCAGGGAGAGAGGCAGGCAATAGACATACCCGACCACGGTGCCGAGCACAAAGAGGCTCACCGCCAGAATTCCCGACCTGCGTGCGATTTCCTGTTCGTGCCGGCGCAGACCGGGGAAGATGAACCGGGCCACGAAGTAGACGATGAAGGGGGCGCTGAGGAGAAGACCGCCCCAGGCCGCGATGCGCAGGGCGAGGGTGAAGGCCCCGGCCACACGCAGAGAGCGGAGAAATTGCGTGGGATCGTCCACCACGCCGCCGAGCGGATGGGCCAGAACCTGCAGAATCTGCGGGGCGAAGGGCAGGGCGATACACATGCCCAGGGCGAGGGCCAGGATGCTGCGCCAGAGCATGAGCCGGAATTCCTCGAGATGCTCGAGGAAGGTCATGGAAAGGTCCTCGTCCGACGAGGCCGACTCAGGAGGCGGTGGGTTCTTCCGGCGCAGGCGTTTCATCGTCCAGATCCGGCGGTTCCCGGGTTGCATTTTCGTTGTTGTTGTCCCTGATCTCGTTGCGGGGTCGGCGTGCCGCGGTTTGCGGGGGTGGTTCGCGCGTGTCGAGGTCGTCGGCGGCGTGCATGACTTCCTGCGAGACATCGCGGGCGGCGCGGCGGAACTCTTCGAGGGCGCGGCCGAGGTTACGGGCAATACCGGGCAGGCGTTTGGTGCCGAAGAGGAGCAGGGCCACGACGAGCACCACAAGCACTTCTCCCATGCCCGGAGAAAAGAGGGCCAGCCAGGGGCCGGACTGAAGTGTGGCGATGCTCATGACGCCCTTAAGCGTACAGGGAACCGGTTCCGGTGCAAGGCGGAAGAAGACGGAAGACCATGGGCGATGGACGATGGGCGATGGGCGATGGGCAATGGACGATGGACGATGGGCGATGGGCGATGGGGAAGAGTCGGTCAGGGTGTCGGGTTTCGGGGTAGGGAGGTGGTCAGTGGTCAGGGGTAAACCGGAGCGGCTCGGCTTCCCGAGCCGGAAGGCCAGTCTCAAGCGCTGTTCGCTCAAACAGGTCCCTTTGTCGCCCCTCTTTGTCGTCACCCTTTGTCGGTTGGGGGGCGGGGGGTGTTCAGTGGTCAGGGGTAATCCGGAGCGGCTCGGCTTCCCGAGCCGGAAGGCCAGTCTCAAGCGCTGCCTGCTCAAACAGGTCCCTTTGTCGCACCTCTTTGTCGGCACCCTTTGTCGTCTGGGGGGGGGCGTGGGTGTTCAGTGTTCGGAGGGCGATCTTGACGCTTCCCACGCCATCGACGTGGCTCATCCTCCCCGAAAGTCGCGCCTCGCAGATCAGTAAGCAATACTGAACTCTGCGCGTCGGTTCAGGCGCCAGACATCTTCGCCTGTGCCCATGACCGCAGGCATCTCTTCGCCATAACTACGCGTCTGAATTCGCGCGCCATCGATGCCGAGGTTCGTCATGAAGGCGCGCACGGCAAGGGCGCGCCGTTCGCCAAGCGCCAGGTTGTAGGCCGCGCTGCCTCGCTCGTCGGTGTGTCCGGCCACGATCACGCGGGAGCCGGGGTTGCGCCGCATCTCCTCTACAATGGCCTCGACCTTCATGCGTTCCGCTGGCTCGACGACCGAACTGTCGAAAGCGAAGTAGACCGGCTCAAACCGACCGGCATAAAACTCGGCTTCATCAAAACGCAGGTCGCCAAGCGGTTGAATGTCGAGCAGATCCATGCCGTCCGCGATCACAAAATCGGAACCCGGTCCGCCGCGTCCCGCGGCGCCTCGAGCGCCCGGCCCGCCACGGCTACGGCAGCCTGTCGTCGCCATGACCATGCAAACCCCGAGAAGAAGAATCGTAGACCAGCGCGCGCCTTTAAACATTTTGACCATCCTGCTTTCTGAACAATGCCTTGGTTATTGAGACCAGGACGGAGACATCCAGTCCCCGGCATGGTCCGTCAACGCTATAGCGGGATCTCCGAGCGTGTCAAGAAGGTAGACTTTCGATTGGCGGTTTATTGTGCGGGTGCAGGCGATATGCCGCCCGTTGGGCGCCCAGGAGGGTTCTTCGTAGTCGGCGCCG
>SLOV01000112.1 GCA_007132345.1 Kiritimatiellia bacterium | reverse complement strand
TTGGCGCCGTCACCTCTCCGCCGTCGCGCGACAGCACCCATTCTCTCGATAATTCGCGGCTTTCCTGCTTGGCGTCTCGATTCACATGCGCTCCTTCACGATTGCGGCGGCGGCTTCAGGCCGGATCTGTAATCCCGAGCTTGTCGAGGGATCTCAAGATATTCGAAAACGCTTGAGATTCCTCGACTCCGCTCGGAATGACAAGTCAGACAGCGTGACATATCCTACATTGTGACAACTGCCGCACGCCCATATCCTGCTCTTCACATGTCGCCATTCCACACCTATAGTATGCAGCCCCAAACGGGAAACTCAATCACCGGAACCATATGCCATCTTACCATATCTGGACCATCGGCTGTCAGATGAACGATGCGGATTCCCGCCATCTTTCCTCGCAGCTCGAAGCGCTCGGCTACAGGGAAAGCGCCGTAGCCGATGAGGCCGACCTCGTGGTCCTCAACACCTGCGTGGTGCGACAGCAAGCCGAGGACAAGGCCGTCGGTCGGCTCACCACGCTGCAGCGCGCCAAGCGGCAGCGCCCGGAGATGGTCATCGGCCTCATGGGCTGCATGGTCGGTATGCGCGAAGCCCCGCGCCTCAAAAAGCGCTTCCCGTTCGTCGACGTCTTCATGCCGCCCTCCGACACCGAGCCGCTCCTCGACCATCTCGCGCGCCAGGGCCAGCACGACGCATCCCATCTCTTCGAGACCCGCGAGCGCGCCATTCGCGATGCCATCCAGGACCAGGAACATATCCTGCCCGCCCTGCGCCGGAACCGCACGGTCACCGCCCATGTCCCGATCGTGCTCGGCTGCTCGCATGCCTGCACCTTCTGCGTCATCCCCTATCGCCGCGGCGCGGAGCGCAGCCGGCCGCCCGCCGAGATCCTCCGCGAAATCCGTGCCCTCGTCGACCAGGGCGTGCGTGAGGTGATGCTGCTCGGGCAGATCGTCGACCGCTACGGCCTCGACCTCGGCGACACCGACCTCGCGGATCTCTTCCGGCAGGTGGCCCGCATCGACGGGCTGCTGCGTGTCCGTTTTCTCACCAGCCACCCCAACTGGATGACAGACCGCATTCTCGACACCGTCGCCGAACTCGATGTGCTCTGCCCGCATATCGAAGTCGCCGTGCAGGCGGGAAACGACGACGTGCTGCGCAACATGCGCCGCGACTACACAGCCGACGCCTTCCGGGCGCTGGTGGGCCGCATTCGCGAACGCATTCCCGGCGTGTCCATCAACACCGATATCATCGTCGGATTCCCCGGCGAGACCGAAGCACAATTCATGGACACCCACCGCTTGATGGCGGAGCTGCGCCTCGATAAACACCATATCTCCAAATACTCCGAGCGGCCCAAGACCATTGCGGCCCGGCAGATGCCCGACGATATTCCGCAATCGGAAAAGGAGCGCCGCTGGCGAATGCTGGAAGACTTGCAGGTCGAGATCCTCACCGAAAAGAACCGCACCTACGAGGGCCGCACCGTCGAAGTCCTCGTCGAGGATCGGCACCGCGGCCGCTGGCGCGGGCGAACGCCGGATAACCGGCTGGTCTTCTTCGACGACGAACGCGACCTGACCGGCCAGCTCGTTCCGGTCCACATCGAAAAATCCAGCCCCTTCAGCTTGCAGGGGTCTCCAGAGGAACAGCAGGCCCACCTCCTCGCTCACGAAGTCGTCTCCCCGGAACGGATCTGACCTTGAACCCTGGCCGCTCATCTCTTGCCGGGCTCGCCCTGCTCGGCTGCGCAATCTCCTTCCTGCTGCTGTGCCCGCAAACGCGCGCCGCCGAGAGCATCGGTCAGTTCCAGTTCACCTCCCTGCAGGAAGCGAGGGCGCGCTGGACGCCCGACAAAGATGCGCGGCCCGTCTGGATCCGGCAGGACGGCGGGCTGGTCTTTCCCCTCCCCTTCACTGAGCGGGTCGACCGCTTCTATTGGGACCAGCGCTTTCCGCCCGTCGACCTGTCGCGCGTGCCGAGTTTTTCGCTGGAGATCACCCTGGAAAAAGCGGAAGCGTCACGCACCCTCAGCCTCTACTTTAAAAGCGGCGAAGGCTGGTATCACTGGAGCCGCCCCGTCCGCGGCGAGGGCCGTCACACCCTCACCATCCGCAAGAGCGAGTGCGGCGTCGAAGGCACCCCCGCTGGCTGGGGCCATATTGACGGCCTGCGTGTCTCGCCCTGGAAAGGCACCTCGACCGACGGCGCGCTCGTCATCCACTCGCTGACGAAACAATCGAGCCGCATCATGGTCGTTGAGGGTACGCGCTCCACGCGCAACGCGACCGAGCGGGAACTCTCCCGGCGCAGCGCACGCCGGCTCAGCCGACTCCTCGCCGCGTCAGGCATCGCGCACGGCACCATGGACGACGATGGAGTCATCGCCGGCGGGCTGGCCGATGCCGACGTGGCGCTGCTTGCCTATCAACCGCGTATTCCGCCGCCGCTCCTGCAGGCGCTGCGCAGCTTTCTCGATCGCGGCGGCAAACTCATCGTCTTCCAATCCGAGAGCGCCGAGCTGGCCCGCGCCATGCATATGCGCCTGGGCGCGCATATCCCCGCCGAGCGCCCCGGCCGCTGGGCCTCCATGCGCTTCTCGAACACGCCGCCGCATGCGCCGCAGGCCATTCACCAGATTGCCTGGAACCTGATTCCCGTCCACCCGGCCGACAACACCGCGCGCGTCATCTCCCACTGGCACGATGCGTGGGGCGTCATCGCGCCCGAACCCGCCTGGGTGCAAAGCCGGCAGGGCGCCTGGTGCAGCCAGATCCTCGTCAACGACGACGAAGCGGCCAAAGAGAAACTGCTGCTCGCCCTCATTGGCCAGTGGTCGCCCGACGCCTGGCGCGATGCCGCCCGCCACGCCATGCTGCATGCCGGGCGGATCGGCGAGTTCCCCGACCTGCCCGCCACGCTCGCTCACCTCCGCGGCTCCCCCCGCGCCCGCGCCGCCGCCGGCGAAGCGGCCCAACTGCACCGGCAAATGCGCGCTTCGTTCGCCAGAGGCGCGCATCCAGCCACTGTCCAACAGGCCGAAGCGCTGCGCCGCACCCTCGTGCGCGGCTATGCCGCCATGCAGACTCCCCGCACCCGCGAGTTGCGCGGCGTCTGGGACCACCACGCCACCGGCTGGTATCCCGGCGACTGGGAGCGCACCTGCCGCATTCTCGCCGAGCATGGCATCAACGCCATCTTTCCCAACGTCGCCTGGCCGGGCCGCGTCCATTACCGGAGCGACTTCCTGCCCGCCAGCCGAACCCTCAACCTCTACGGCGACCAGCTTCGCCAGTGCCTGGCCGCGGCCCGCGCCCACGGACTCCAGGTTCATGCCTGGAAGATCTGCTGGAACTACGACAACGCACCGCCGGAATCGATCGCGCAACTCCGCCGCGAGGGCCGCCTGCAACGATCCGCCGCCGGCACCGACATCAACTGGCTCTGCCCCTCGCACCCCGCCAACGTGGAGCAGGAGCTGCGGGCCATCGAGGAGCTGGCCGCAGCCGGTGTGCACGGCGTGCACCTCGACTATATCCGCTATCCGCAACCCAGTGCCTGCTTCTGCGCCGGGTGCCGACAGCGTTTCGAGCGGTCCGTCGGCCGTTCGGTTTCCGACTGGCCCGGCGCGGTTCAAGACGGTGGCGCGCTGCGCGACCGCTGGGTGGCGTGGCGCGCGGAACAGATCACCAGCTTTGTGCGCCAGGCCCGGCAGCGGCTCCGCGCGCGCTACCCCAACGTACAGCTCTCCGCCGCCGTCTATCAGCGCTATCCGTCGTGCCGCGATGCGCTCGGCCAGGACTGGGGCCGATGGCTGGCGGAAGACTTGGTCGATTTCGTCGCCCCCATGAACTACACCGAGGACCTGCTCAACTTCCGCACCGTCACCCGCGAACAGCTCGCGTTGCCCCGCGCCCGCGGCCGTGTCTATCCCGGCATCGGCATCACCTCCTCCGACAGTCAACTCACCGCCGACCAGGTCATCGATCAGATTCGTGCCGCACGCGAACTCGGCGCGGAGGGCTACTTGCTCTATCAATTGAGCACCACGCTCCGGGACGAAGTGCTGCCTGCGCTACGTCTCGGCATCACGCGCTGATGCCCGACGCGGAGGCGCATTCACAAGCGGAAGAGGGCCTTCTTTGTTTTGCAGGGCCTCGGCGAATCCGAGTAAGCGGGGCGGGTCGGGGTATCCGAGTAAGAGGGGCGGTCAAGAGTCAGGCAGCTTCTCGCTCTCGGTTGTCGTGTTTTGCCATCCGAGTCGTCTGCGTGAAGTCGTGGTCACGGGAGAGGTCTCTGGCGCTGACGGCGTCGTATAACTCCGCCCTCCATCCTCAGACACGGAACGGAGTGGGTCTGGACTGGAGGGGCGAGTTATACGAGCCCGTCAGCGTCCGGTCGTTGCAATGCGCCAAATCTCTGGCGTTGGCGGCGTCCCCCGTGAGGAGGGACGTTGTCCCACCCGCGTGAGGCCACGTTGCCGCGGCCAATCACGTGACCGCGTGTCGCGGAACGTGACCACGCGGCGCGGCTCACGTGGCAACGGGGGG
>SLOV01000330.1 GCA_007132345.1 Kiritimatiellia bacterium | reverse complement strand
CGGCGCGCCGCTGGCCGCGTTTCTCTCGATCGGCGTGCCGCCATCCCTGGAGGTGGATTGGCTGGACCGCTTCTTTGGCGGCATCCGCGAACTGAGTGAAGCGACTGCTTGCCCCTTGCTCGGGGGAGATACGACAAAGTCCGACGCCGGGATCGTGATCGATTTCACCGTGCTCGGAAGCGTGGAGCGGCGTGGCATCAAATGCCGGTCAAACGCGCGGCCTGGCGATGTGGTTGCCGTTACCGGGACGCTGGGCGACTCGGGCGTGGGCCTGCGACTGTTGCTGGAGGGGCAGCCGCTGACAGACGATGACCGGCAGCGCCTGGCCAAGATTCATTGTCGCCCGGCCCCGCATCTGGCCGAAGGGCAGTGGCTCTCGGCGCGGGAAGAGGTCCACGCCATGATGGATGTGTCGGACGGCATCGACTCGGACCTGCGCCACATCATGAAGCGGTCTGGGGTCGGGGCCGTCGTCGACCTGGAGGCACTCCCGATTTCCGAAGCCGCGCGGCGGGTCTGCGCCGACTTCGGGTGGGTGCCGGAGGAGTTTGCGGTTTCGGGCGGCGAAGATTATTGCCTGCTTTGCACGGTGAATCCGGAGACCTTCCCGGCAGTGGCGGATGCCTTCGAAGCTACGTTCGGGCGGGCGCTCTCGCCGATTGGCACGATTTGCGGAGGGACTGACCTTGTAGTTCGGCGGGGAGGTCAGGACGTCACGATGGCCCGCCATGGATTCGATCACTTCAAATCGTCATGAACTATATTCGTCTCCTCACAATCGCGGGCTCCGACAGCGGCGGCGGTGCGGGCATTCAGGCCGACCTCAAGACGTTCAGTGCGTTAGGGGGCTATGGCATGTCGGTGGTCACCGCGCTCACCGCACAAAACACGCAAGGTGTTCGGGCCATCCACGAAGCGCCGCCCGCGTTCGTGGCGCAGCAACTCGATGCGGTACTCGAGGATATCGGCGCCGACGCCGTGAAGATCGGCATGCTTGCGTCGGCGGCGCTGATCGAGGTGGTGGCCGCGGGCCTGCGTAAGCACGGTGTGGAGCGGATTGTGCTGGATCCCGTGATGGTCGCCACGAGCGGGGACCGGCTCCTTCGGGAAGATGCCATCGACGCACTGCGCACGGAGCTGCTGCCGCTGGCCACGATCGTGACCCCGAACGTAGCGGAGGCGGAGGTCCTGCTCGACCGGCCCCTGACCTCAGAGGAGGAACTCCGGCGCGCGGCCGAAGAGATTCTGGCGATGGGCCCGCGCGCCGCGTTGGTGAAGGCGGGGCACTTCCAGGGCGATCGCAGCGACGACGGCCTGGCGTGGCGGGAGGGCGAAGAGGTTTTGTTCGAGTCGATCGAGGGCACACGCGTTGCCACGCAGAATACGCACGGCACAGGCTGCACCTTGTCATCGGCTATTGCAGCCTGGCTCGGGCGGGGAGCATCCGTTCCCCAAGCGGTACACGCCGCAAAACGTTATCTGCAGGGTGCCCTTGAACGTGGCGCCGCTTACACGCTGGGCCATGGGCATGGGCCGATTCATCATTTTCATGCCTGGTGGAAATAAAGGAGAAATCATGAGTTTTACGGAACAGTGCTGGCAGGAGACGAAACCGGTTTACGACGCCATTCTGGCGCACCCCTTCAACCGCGAACTGGCCGCGGGCACGTTGGCCAGGGAGCGATTCGCGCAATACGTGCAACAGGACTCCCTCTATTTGCGGGACTACGCGCGTTGCCTGGCGCTCCTGGCGGCGAAGGCGCCAACCTCGGAGATTGCGGAGGACCTGCTGAATTATGCGAGGGAGGGCATCGCCGTGGAGCGCGCCCTGCATGGCCATTTCTTTACGCAGTTCAACATCGTGCACGCAGAGGAGGCGACGCCTGCCTGTTTCGCCTATACACAGTTCCTGCTGGCGGTGGTGGCCATGGAGTCCTTTCCGGTGGGCCTGGCCGCGGTACTGCCCTGCTTCTGGATTTACCGGGAAGTGGGCCTGCATATCGCCGAGCATGCCGCGGCGCCGAATCCGTATATGCCCTGGATTGAGACCTATAGCGACGAGGCGTTCGGCACGTCGGTCGAACGCATGCTGGAGATCACCAATGAAGCCGCCGCGGCCTCTTCGGCCTCGGTGCGCGAGGAGATGCTGAAGGCCTTCGTGGCGTCGAGCCGCTGCGAGTGGATGTTCTGGGACAGCGCCTACCGACAGGAGGCATGGCCGGTCTAGTTTTGCCGCGTCAAACCGCAAGATGCTCGAAGCAGTCGATAATGGCCGGGGCAATTGCGGCTTCCGCCCGATTCAGGATGTAGAGGTGAATGCCCGGCGCGCCCGCGACGAGTAGCTCGCGAATCTGGTTGGCCACCCACTCGAGCCCCACCCTGGCCGCGGCTGGGCCGGTGCCGCCCGCGGCTTCGAGCTGGTCGGCCAGCGCCGAGGGAAGATCCGCCCGGCACATGGCGCAGATGCGCCGGACCTGCGGCAACGAGACGGCCGGCAACAGGCCGGGCAGAATCGGCGCATCGATTTCCGCCGCACGGCAGCGGGCGACGAACCGGAAATAGACCTCGTTATTGAAGAAGAGCTGCGTCGTTACGAAATCGCCGCCCGCCTGGATTTTTTCGCCAAGGTGCAACAGGTCGGAATCCGCCGATTCGGCTTCGGGATGAACTTCGGGATAGCCCGCCACGCCGCAGCAGAAATCGGGGTGGCGCGCCTTGAGGAGCTGCACCAGTTCCGAGGCGTGAGCCAGGCCGTCCGGGCGCGCCTCGAAGGCGGTCTGTCCCTGGGGCGGGTCGCCGCGCAGGGTCATGATGTTGCGGAAGCCGCGCGCGTGAATGTCGTCGGCGATCTCGCGGAGTTCGTCGCGGCTCGATCCGACACAGGTCAAATGCGGCATCACGGGGCCGAGTTCGAGGTCGCGCAGGAGCGAGCAGACCTCCATGGTGCGGGCGCGGGTTGAGCCGCCTGCGCCGTAGGTGCAGGTGACAAAGTCGGGCTGCACGGCACGCAACTGCGTCGCGGTGGCGCGCAGCGAATCGAGGCTCTGCTCCTGCTTCGGCGGGAAGAACTCCAGCGAAAGCAGTGGGCGGGTCGCGTTGGCGAACAGAGACGAAATCGAATGGTCTGGAGGCATGGAGAGGACCAGCATAGAGGGACCGGCAGGCCCGCGCAATCCAAGAGCACGCCTTATAGAAAGTGAATGGCCAGGGCGACCGCGATGCCGGTGAACATGCCTGCGAAAACCTCGAGCCGTGTGTGCCCGAGGAATTCGGCCAGTTTCTGCTGCGAGAAATGATGCTCGCGGAAGAGTTCCTCGACCATCTGATTCAGGAGCCGCGCCTGATGTCCCGCCGCCTGACGAACGCTCTGCGCGTCGAACATCACAATACAGGCAAACGCCAGGGTTGTGGCGAAGAGCGGCGACCCAAAGCCAGCGGTTATACCCACCGACGTGGCCAGGGAGGAGACGGCGGCGGAATGGGCACTGGGCATGCCGCCCGTGCTGACCAGGACACCGAAATCGAGGCGCTTCCGCTGGGAGTAATCGATGGCCATCTTGATGGACTGCGCCAGCAGCCAGGCCGCCAGGCCACACCAGATGCCAATATTCTGGTACCACGCTAAATCTTGATGCATGCCTTGAGGATGTACCCTGCCCACTGCAATCAATCAAGACATGCCGGAATTTCCAGGCAAGCCCGGCTCCAGAACGTAACGTCTGCTCACAAAGTATTGGCATCTTCTAAAAAATATCATTAGATTCTGTACCGAAAGCGCTGGCGCGACCGGAGCCACAGGCTGGGGGAGAAAGGACGAATCGACGAATGACGAACGAGCGGCGGGAGCGAGTGGACGCGGATTCAGAGGGGTGGGCGCGACTGGACCTGGCGACGGAAGGCATTGTCATTGTCGACCGGGTTGGGCAGGCGGCGCATGCCGACGATGCCATGTACCGGATTCTCGGTCACGATCCTCTGGCCTCCCCCCCGGATATCGGCACGCTGATGACGAAGATCCAGTTTGCCGGCGGTCACTCCTTCGCCGAAGTGCTTCAGCAAACCTTCGAAAAAGGATCCTGGTTGGGCGAGGCGGCCGGTCTTACCGCGCTGAACCACGCCATTCTCCTGCAAGTTCAGATTCGCCGCATCGAAGACGAGGGCGGACAGCGGCTCGGTGCCGTGCTGGTGGCACGCGATGTCACGCGGGCGCGCGCCATGGTGAACCACTTGCTCGCCTCGCAGCGCCTGGAGTTGATCGAAAAATTGAACCGCGGCATTGGCCACGAATTCAAGAACCTGCTCACCATCATCATGGCCTATGGCGCGCTGCTTTCGAAGAGCCTCCCGACCGACGAGTTCCAGGACGAGATTCGGCAGATCATCGATACCGCCGAACTCTCCAACGACTTGATCAATCTGATGGGTGTCCTGACGCGGCCTCAGCCGAATCGGGCCGAGGAGACCGACCTGAACAACGTGTTTACCAATGTCCGCAAATTCCTCGGCAAAGGGTTGCCGGTCAACATCTCTCTTTCCATGCCCGACCACATCTCGCTGCCGGCCGTCTATGT